>CALLXZ010000534.1 GCA_937875605.1 uncultured Moheibacter sp. | reverse complement strand
GGACTTCTTTGGTTCAGAAGAATTAGAAGAGATTTTGTTTGGACATTTATTATTTCAATTGTTGTAAATACAGGGATGTGGTTTGAGCGTTTCGATATCATCGTTATCAACTTATCACGTGATTACATACCGGGAGGTTGGACTATGTTTATGCCGAGCTTTGTAGATGTGGGTATTTTCATCGGAACAAACGGATTCTTCTTTGTATTGTTCTTATTATATGCACGTACATTCCCGGCAATTGCACAAGCAGAATTGAAAACGATTTTGAAATCATCAGGAGAAAGTTATAAAAAACATCATACAGAAGACGATCATCATCATGAGCACTAAAACAATATACGGCCTTTACGGTGACGACGACGATTTATTGAAAGCCATAAAGACTTTTAATAAGGAAGGCATTGCGATTAAAGAAGTTTATACACCTTTTCCGGTGCATGGATTGGATAAAGTATTGGGACTAAAGAAAACAAGAATTTCAGATGTTGCTTTTTTCTATGGTCTTTACGGAACCACTTTGGCAACGACTATGACTTGGTTTATGATGAACCATGACTGGCCACAGGATATCGGAGGTAAACCATCTTTTACGTGGTTGGAAAATATGCCGGCGTTTGTACCGATTATGTTTGAGTTGACGGTTTTTTGTGCCGCTCACTTAATGTCACTGACGTTTTTGATTCGAAATAAACTTTATCCAGGAGCAAAAGCACAGAATCCGGACCCTAGAACAACGGATGATAAATTCCTGATGGAAATCGAGTCAAGTGATGTAGACAAAGTAAAAGAAGCATTTATCAACACCGGCGCAGAAGAAGTAACTGTAAGAGATTTAATTCCGGGTTAATAAGATTTAGAAATGAAAAGAGGAATCCTATATTTATTGCTAATTGGAGTTACCGTTTCACTGAGTTCCTGCTCAGATAAGAAACGAAGTCCAAGCATCGTATTTATGCCAGATATGTACTATCCGGTTGCCTATGACCCTTATACAGAAGCGGACTTTGAATATTGGCCGGAAAGAAACGGTGAAAAATCAAATGTACCTTTGTTTGGAGAACATCATCAAATGACAGCACTTTGGCCGGTTGAAGGATCCGTTGCTCGTACAGATGAGCAAATGATTCTTCCATGGGAATTAAAAAATACATTGGAAGATTATAATAAATCAAAAGCAATAACAGTCTCTCCATTAGACCCTGCGAATCGTAAAAAGGATTTGGAGAGAGGAGAGAAACTATATGGACAGACTTGTGCAGTGTGTCATGGTGCCGAAGGAGATGGTCAAGGTTCCATCGTTCAAAGTAAAGCTTATTCAGGAGTTCCTACTTATGCAGAACGTGAAATTACGCTTGGATCTGTTTACCATGTGATCATGTACGGGAAAAATGCAATGGGTTCTTATGCTCCGCAATTGACACCTGTTGATCGATGGAGAGTGGCTGAGTACGTTATAAATCTACGTGCAAAGAATTCTCTAAATGCTGCTGCCCCGGCTCCCGGAGCAGAAACGCCTGCGACTACAGCCACGGCTGAAACGACAACTGATAATACAAATCAACAATAAAGGAAAGAAATATCATGCAATATACGTTTTCCCCAAGATTGAAAATGACATCGCTTGTACTGATTGTAGTAGGAGCACTCGTGTACGGAATTGGTTTATTCCTGAACTTTCAGGATAAAGCGGATCCGACTTACATTGAAAATTTGGTAAAAGAAAATCCTCAGGCATTTTATGGGGAATATCAATCAGCCGAGTTTCAAGCTCTGAATCATACGCCCGAAGCGCACGAAAAACACATGCACCATTTGGAAAATCAGTTGGCTAACCGTCCTTGGGCAGCCTTTTTGGTACCTTCTTACTTATCGTTAGGAATTGCGGGCGCTGCCTTGTTTTTCTTGTGTATTCAATTTGTAGCCAATGCTGGTTGGTCTATGGTGGTAACCCGTGTGATGGAAGGAATTGCTACTTATATTCCGGTTGGAGGAATTTTAATTCTAATCATCGTTTTGGCTTCTGCTTTCCACGGAAATCATTTGTACCACTGGATGGACACTTCACTTATAGATCCGGAAGGAGGAAATTACGATAAATACATTGCGACCAAAGCAAAACTTTGGTTAAATGTACCAAGTTGGTTGATAAGATCTTTTTTATATGTAGGTCTTTGGACAATTTTCATGTTTTGGATTAAAAGAACTACTAAAAAATTGGATGATTCGCATGGCGATAGAAAAGTTCATAGCCAATTATATACACGTTCAGTTTTGTTCGTTATCGTATTTGCTTTGACTACGCCTGCTATGGCTTGGGACTGGATCATGTCACTAGATCCACACTGGTATTCTACCTTATTTATGTGGTATGGGATGGTGAGTTATTTGGTTTCTTCAGTAGCAACTATGGCGATTATTTCTATTTACCTGAAAAGAAAAGGTTCTTTGCCATTGTTTAACGATAATCATCAACACGATTTAGCAAAATTCATGTTTGGATTTAGTTTGTTGTGGACGTATTTATGGTTTGCACAATTCATGCTTCAGTGGTATGCAAATATTCCTGAAGAAGTTCAGTATTTCCAACAACGTATTGCACAATACGGTGGTTATTTCTGGATGTTGGCAGTGAATTTCGTAGCCGTATTATTGATTATGATCAGTTCAAGCATTAAGCGTAATTCCAAATTGGTTTTTGCAATGGGATTTGTAATCATCATCGGACACTATTGGGATTTCTATAACCAAATAATGCCGGCTTCCGTGGGGGCATTCCATAACTTTGGATTCCTTGAAATCGGAGCTTTATTGTTCGTCGCAGGGTTGTTTGTATTTGTAGTATTCAATTATGGAATCAGCAAATTGAACATGGAACCAAAAGGTCACCCTTACTTCCACGAATCAAAAACATACGAATATCCGTATTAAGAAATCTATTTAAATAATTATAAAAAAGGAATTCAGAAATGAGTTCCTTTTTTT
>CALLXZ010000533.1 GCA_937875605.1 uncultured Moheibacter sp. | reverse complement strand
ACTTTTGCTTCTTCGGTTGAAAAAGCGAAACAACTTGAAAATGAATGGGAAAGTTCAGGTGTAAAAGCAAAAGGCTATCAGTCAGATGCTTCGGATTATGATGCAGCGCAGAAATTGGTTGATGATGTTTTGGCTGAATTTGGACAAGTGGACATTGTCGTAAATAATGCCGGAATCACAAAAGATAACTTATTGATGCGCATGAGTTTAGAAGATTATGAAGAAGTAATCCGTGTCAATCTAAATTCAGCATTTAATTTGACCAAAGCAGTTGTAAAACCAATGATGAAACAACGCAAAGGTTCTATCATCAACATGAGTTCCATCGTAGGAAGAAAAGGAAATGCAGGACAAGCCAACTATGCCGCTTCCAAAGCTGGATTGATTGGTTTTTCCAAATCCGTTGCTTTAGAATTAGGTTCAAGAAATATTCGTTGCAACGTCATCGCACCCGGATTCATCGAAACTGAAATGACGGAAAAATTAGAAAAAAAAGTAGTGGAAGAATGGCGAAATGGCATTCCGTTGAAACGCGGCGGAACGCCGGAAGACATCGCAAATGCTTGTTTATTTTTAGGATCTGATTTGTCAGATTACATTACAGGACAGGTTTTGAGCGTGGATGGCGGGATGTACACTTAATACGATTTACGAAATTCGAAGTTTGAAGTTTGAAATTCGATAAAACTATATGATCACTTTGACAAAGTTTAGAACTTTGTCAAAGTTTTTCATTTTAAAATAAAGACATGAAAACATTAAAAATTCTAATACTTTCGATTTTTTCTACTTTTCTATTTGCCCAAGAGAAACAAAATTTAATCTTCAAAAAAGAAATCGATAAACACTGTGGAAAATCCTACGAAGGCACAATTACCGAAGGCGGAAAAGAAGGCGATGGTTTTACGGGTAAGAAATTAGTTATGCAGGTTTTATCTTGTGAAGATGAAAGAATCCGAATTCCATTTTATGTAGGCGAAGACAAATCACGAACTTGGATTTTGACTTTCAAAAATGAACGTTTAGAATTAAAACACGACCACCGACACGAAGATGGAACTGATGATAAAATCACAATGTACGGCGGAACTACATCAAATTCAGGACATAAAAACATTCAGTTTTTCCCCGCAGATCAGGAAACCTGCAATATGATTGATTATGCTTGTAATAATGTTTGGTGGATGACAATTGACGAAACTTCTTTTACATATAATTTACGTAGAATCGGCTCGGACAGAGTATTTACAGTGATATTTGATTTGACAAAACCAATTGATTTCAAAGAAAAACCTTGGGGCTGGAAAGACTAATTTATGAGCCTCTCCCTACCACAATACCGAAACTCCATTTTCAGCATTTTTCTATTTGCTACAGTAACTACATATCTCGTTTTCACCGGAAAAGCCAATATGTTTTTTCTGATTTACATTTTTTGGTGGGACGAATTCATCAAAACTATTTTCGGAGTTGTCAATCGCTATTTTCGTAAGAATCAAATCGAAAATTTAGTCAGCTATTCTAAATTACTGAAAGAGCGATTTTTTATGTTGTTCATTTATTTCATATTTATTGTGGTTGTATTTGGGTTTGTATTGGCTTTTTCCACTAAAAATTTAGAAAAGAATTACATCACATTTGAAATATTGTTTTTTACCAATCTGGGATTCAATCTTAGTTTATTATTCATCATTCTGAGAGAAATTTTCAATTATAAAATGAATGACAAAA
>CALLXZ010000532.1 GCA_937875605.1 uncultured Moheibacter sp. | reverse complement strand
GAAAATTAGATAGAATGTCCATCAATAAAGAAATAAAGAGAATCACCACTGAAACTTTACGAAGCATGAAAGGGAAAGAGAAAATCACCATGCTCACTTCGTATGATTTCACCATCGCCCAAATGGTAGATGCTGGCGGTGTAGATGCTATTTTGGTTGGTGACTCCGCTTCCAATGTTATGGCGGGACATGAAACTACTTTGCCCATCACGCTGGATCAAATGATTTATCATGCGCAATCTGTAGTGAGAGGCGTAAATAAAGCTTTGGTGGTGGTAGATCTACCTTTTGGAACCTATCAGTCAGATCCTCAAAAAGCATTGGATTCCGCCATCCGAATTATGAAGGAATCCGGAGCTCATGCCGTGAAATTGGAAGGTGGAGTTGAAATTGAAAAATCAGTAAAACGAATTGTAAATGCCGGAATTCCGGTTATGGGACATTTGGGTTTGACACCTCAATCCATTTATCAATTCGGAACTTATAAAGTTCGTGCAAAAGAAGAAGCCGAAGCCCAAAAATTGTTGGATGATGCCAAAATACTGGAAAACGCAGGTGCATTTTCCATCGTGATGGAAAAAATTCCGGCGGATTTGGCTAAAAAAGTAACCGAAAGCATTCAAATTCCTACCATCGGAATTGGTGCTGGACCACATTGCGACGGTCAGGTTTTGGTGGTGCATGATATGCTCGGAATGACTCATGAATTCAGTCCCAAGTTTTTACGACGTTATTTGAATCTTTACGATGAAATCACAGAAGCGGTTCAAAAATACGTTTCAGATGTGAAAAAAGTTGATTTCCCAAATGAAAAAGAGCAATATTAATCCGATTTTGCTGTAAGGAATCATGAGAATTTATTTCTATGGATGAATTTCAGAAAAGAATATTATTTGAAGACAATCATTTGCTGATTTTCAATAAAAAAGCAGGTGAACTTGCACAAGGCGATGAAACAGGCGATGTTCCTTTGATAGATTCCATTAAAAACTTTATCAAACGCCGGGATCAAAAACCCGGAAATGTTTTTTTGGGACTTGTTCACCGCCTCGACCGCCCCACCAGTGGGATTCTTACATTTGCCAAAACCGGAAAAGCCTTGGCTCGGATGAACGAGATTTTCAAAACCCGTGAAGTTAAGAAAACCTATTGGGCTATCGTAGAAGGAAAACCGGAAAAACAATCTGACCGGTTGGAACATTATCTGAAAAAAAATCCAAAAAACAATAAAGTTACCGTTTTCACAAAACCAAATCAGGATGCAAATCAAGCGATTTTGGAATACAGAGTTTTAGGAAATCTTGATAATTATTCGCTTCTGGAGGTAGATTTATTTACAGGAAGATCCCACCAAATCCGTGCGCAACTAAGTTTTATCGGTCATTCCGTAAAAGGCGATCTGAAATACGGGTCAAAACGATCCAATCCTGATGGAAGCATTTCGCTTCATGCGCGGAAAATTTCGTTTAGCCATCCTGTAAAAAAAGAGGAAATTACGATTATCGCTTCACCGCCTCCAGATAAGATATGGCAGGATTGTCTTAAATTTGATATTTAATTTGAAAAGATGAATCGTATTTTCTACGGCATACTATATTTATTTTCTCTTTTACCCTTTTGGTTGTTGTATGGATTTTCATGGATCATTTATGTTCTTTTAAATTATTTAATTGGATACAGAAGAAAAGTGATTTACAATAATTTAAAGAATTCATTTCCGGAAAAATCAGAAGCTGAAATTAAAGTCATCCAAAAAAAATTTTATAAAAATTTTGCAGAATACATGGTAGAAACCCTGAAAAGTTTTTCCATTTCGCAAGAAGAATTAAACAAAAGACACACCTATAGTAATTTGCATCTTTTCCAAGACTGTTTGGACGAAAAGCGTGATGTAATACTTATGGCGGGGCATATTTTCAATTGGGAATGGTTTGTAGGATTGGGACCCAACTTCAAAACGGAAAATACGGTTGCTGTCTACCACAAAGTTCGCAATGATTTCTGGAACGAAAGAATCAATCAGATTCGCAGTCAATTTGGCACAATTCCGCTTGACATGAAAAAAACTGCGCGGTTTATGATGAATACGCCCAATACAGGAGAACATGCGTATCTTTTCGTAGCTGATCAAAGTCCAAAACAATCCGCCATTCATTATGACTTGGAATTTTTAAATCAAAATACTCCCGTTTTTATAGGTTTTGACAGAATTGCCATTAAAAAAGAAATGGCTGTCATTTTTTGTAAAATGGTGAAAACCAAACAAGGATACTATCATACGACTTTTGAACGAATGCTTCCTGAAGGTGAAAATTTTGAACCTATGGAAATCGTTCATAAATTCTTCCAAAATTTAGAAGATACCATTCGTGAAAATCCGGATAATTGGCTCTGGAGCCATAAGCGATGGAAATATAAAAAAGGAATTGACTATTGAAAACAGCAGTTGCCATATTGAATTGGAACGGAAGAAAATTATTGGAGGTATTTCTTCCATCCGTTGTGGAATTTTCACCGATTGATTCTGTATATATAATCGACAATAACTCTACCGATGATTCTTTGGATTATTTGAATACTAACTTCCCAAAGGTTAAAATCATTCAGAACGAAGCCAATTTTGGATATGCAAAAGGTTATAATGAAGGTATTAAAAAATTATTGGAGCACTCCAAACCTGAAATCCTTTGTCTTCTCAACTCCGATGTGAAAGTTTCAGAGAATTGGTTAAAACCAATTGAAAATCTGTTTGACGCTAATAAAGAAATTGCAATTGTACAGCCTAAAATTCTGGATTATAAAAAACCATCTCACTTTGAATATGCTGGAGCCGGTGGTGGATTTATTGATAATTTTGGGTATCCTTATTGCCGAGGCCGCGTGTTTTGGGACTTGGAAGAAGATAAAGGACAATACGATGAAACGATTCAAACATTTTGGGCAAGTGGTGCTTGCTTTTTTATACGAACTGAAGATTTCTTAGAATCCGGTGGATTTGATGAAGGTTTCTTTGCGCACATGGAAGAAATCGATCTATGCTGGAGAATTAACAATGTAGGGAAAAAAGTATTTTATTGTGGTCAATCCAAAGTTTACCATTTAGGTGGAGGAACATTAAAAAACAGCAATGCTAAAAAAACCTATCTCAATTTCCGAAACAGTCTTTGGATGCTGGTCAAAAACCTACCGGCCTGGAAAGCTTTTCCCATCGTTTTTGCAAGATTAAGTTTGGATGGAATTACCAGTATCGTTTTTCTATTTTACGAAGGTTTTCCTCATTTTTGGGCAGTGATGGACTCACATTTTGGATTTTATAAAAAGTTATTCCATTATATGAAATTACGAAAACCCGGAATGAAAAATTACTATACGAAACAACTCATACCCTATCAATACTTCCTTCAGAAAAGAAAAAAGTACTCGGATCTGAAATAATCTTGAGCCTAAACCTGTCCTAATTTAGTCGAAATTGTGTTGATGAAATTTGTCAATGGTCCTTTAGCCATCATTTCAATCATCATATTGAATTTTCCATCAAAATTCAGCACAACCTCAGAACTATTTTCATCTAACGGCTCAATATTAATGGTTAAATAATACTCAAAATTAGGGGAAGGTGATTCGAAAACCAATTGAGAGTCAGGCGTAGATTTCTTTAATTTCATTCCCACTTTCGGGAGACTTCCTATCTGAACGGCAAAACCATTTCCGGATTCGTGAATTTCAAATGATTTGGTATCATCAGGCATTAATTGACGATAATTCTCCATTTTAGAAAGAAATTCGAATGCTTCTTTTTGACTTTTTGAAAATCGGGTTTTATCTGTATTTACATTCATTTCGTTATAATTTAATTATATTTGTTAGCAAACATGCTTCCAAATGTACAAAGTTTTTTACAATGAAAAATCCTTAATTCTTAGCGAAAGACCTATTTCTGGTTCTAAAAACTTAAACTTTAACAACGAAAGTCAATTCGAAGAAGCATTAGCTCAATTAAGAAATTCTCCCTTAAAAGAAGTCAATATCCACCATCATAATGTGGAAAAACTTTGGGAAAAATTCAAAAACCATTTTGATTATCTGGAAGCTGCCGGAGGAATTGTAAAAAATAAACAAAATGAAATTTTATTTATTTACAGACTCACGAAATGGGATTTACCCAAAGGAAAAGTCGAGGAAGGTGAAACCACAGAGGTAGCTGCATTAAGAGAAGTAGAAGAAGAATGTGGAATCAATAATTTAAAGATAAACAAGTTAATTACAACTACTTATCATATTTATTTTCAAGATAACTTAAAATTAAAATCAACCTATTGGTATGACATTTCTTATGCAGATAATCAGCCTCTAATTCCCCAAATAGAAGAAGGCATTGGTCAGGTTAAATGGATGAAAACCACAGATTTTTCTATGATTTTAGAAAATACATATGAAAATATCAAAATCGTTATGGAAAAAGCAGGATTACTTTCAGTCGATCAATAATTTGCCTATTCTGTCCACCGGACCAATGCAGCCTGCATCCGATCTATGACAAGTCAGACAACTTTTCACCACATTGTTATAGAGTTCTATACGATTAAGATCCGTATTCTTTGACTCATAAAGTAGTTTTAAATTCTGGAGATATAAATTGGCGAGACGATTGTATTCTTCCGTTCTTTCAAAGCTTGAAGTCATTTCAGCTGTATGAATTTTATTAAATTCCACCGGATATTCTCCTATCGATTTTTCTTCTATGATCAGTTTTCTTTTCTGTTCCAACTCATCATACATTTTTTCCATAAGCAATGCCATTTCGGACATTTCATAAACCTGCTGAAACGAAGTATTGGTTTCAGTTTTTACTTTTTCTTTATTTTTGGAACAAGCAAAAAAAATGAAACCAATACAACTAAAAACAATTAATTTATTAGCCATTAACTTTTCTTCTTCATCAATACACCATCTGCTAAAAATCGATATTCAACTTTAGGTTCGGTAATTTTAGCAATTTCTTCTTCCGGTTTTCCGGCATCTTTTGCATAGTGTTTTAATTCTTCTACTGAAGTTTCATCTTTATAAGCATACCCTTTTATGATCGCTTCAGTTCCTTCAGAATCCATCGGCACAAAGAATTTATAATCTTTGAAACGAACAAAAGACTCTGATTCAGGCTTTCCTAAATCCAACTTCATCCAGCATCCTTTTGCCTGGCAAACGGAATTTACTTTTCCTTTAAAAGCAATTTCTACTGAGTCACCTATAGCCATAGCTTCATATTTTTTAAGCATTTCTTCAGATGAAATAATTCCTTCCGTAGAAATATCAGCCCCAAATGACTCATATTGACTAGCATCTGCTACTTCCACAGTATCTGTTTTCACTTCCTCGTTTATTTCTTGTTTACAAGAAAAAACTACCATAGAAACGGTAATTATTAAAAATATTTTTTTCATTTTAAATGTTTTAGAAATTTGATTGAGCACAAAGATAAAATTATAATCCCACAAAAAATAACACACTATTCTCTCCCGATTAAGGTATAAATGAAATTGTGAACTTGCAACAAAAACTAGGACAATATATAAGACCTAAGTTGAAAATTAATTCCAACTCTATTTACAGAAGTCCCACATCCCACGGAACAATGTAATCTTTTTGGTGCTATAACACTTTAGCCCTAAATTCCACATAAATCAATTCGATCTTCATTATTGCTAGAAACTCTACTATACTTCACTATCCCAACAATCAACTTTCCGGATCGATCATGCTTTTAGGCAGAAAGATCAATGCATACTATTCAATTTATCTGAGAAATTATGAAAACAAAAGAATAGAATAAAGAGTTTTCATATGATAATTGTTAAAGATTTAGAATACAAATCTGAAACAATCCTATCT
>CALLXZ010000531.1 GCA_937875605.1 uncultured Moheibacter sp. | reverse complement strand
GTTGGGTGCGGGTGGATGGACTTCATGATTTCATGAGCTGTCGTTTCCAACTTACGCGCAACCACAGCTTCAGCAATCAATTCCGTCGCACCATCACCGATGATGTGACAACCCAGCCATTCCCCATATTTCGCATCGAAAACAACTTTCACAAATCCGTCCGCTGCTCCGTTTGCAACCGCCTTACCGTTGGCAGAGAAAGGGAATTTACCTACTTTCACATCGTATCCTGCCTCTTTTGCCTTTGCTTCGGTAAATCCTACCGATGCAATTTCAGGCGAACAATATGTACAACCCGGAACATTATTAAAGTCAATCGGTTCTACATGTTCTCCCGCAATTTTCTCCACACACAAAATTGCTTGTGCAGAAGCCAAATGCGCCAAATCTTGTCCGTGAACAACGTCTCCGATTGCATAATATCCGGCAACATTGGTTTGACAATAATCGTTGATTTTGATTTTACCTCTTTCGGTCTGAATTCCTACATCCTCCAGTCCTATGTTTTCAATATTCGCAACCACACCCACGGCAGAAAGAACGATATCCGCTTCCAAAACCTGTTCGCCGTCTTTGGTTTTAACCGTTGCTTTGACGCCTTCTCCGGAAGTATCCACCGAAGTAACTTCCGCATTGGTCATGATTTTAATGCCTGTCTTTTTAAATGATTTGTCCAATTGTTTCGAGATATCTTCATCTTCAACCGGAACAACTCTTGGTAAAAATTCAACGATGGTTACATCAACTCCCAACGTCTGATAGAAATAAGCAAATTCCACTCCAATGGCTCCGCTTCCCACAACAATCATGCTCTTTGGTTGTTTCTCCAAATTCAAAGCACCACGGTATCCGATTACCTTTTTACCATCCTGCGGCAAACTTGGTAATTCACGGGAACGTCCGCCCGTTGCGATGATGATATGGTCAGCAGACACTTCGTTGGAAACACCGTCTTCTCCTTTCACCATGATTTTTTTACCCGCTTTAATTTTAGCTTCGCCTTTTATGACTTCGATTTTATTTTTTTTCATCAGAAACTGAACACCTTTGCTCATCGTATCGGCAACACCGCGACTACGTTTTACGATGTTGGAAAATTCGTAGGAAATTTCGCCCGGTTTATTGAACCCAAAATCCTCTGCATGGTTTAAATATTTGAAAACCTGCGCACTTTTCAGCAAAGCTTTGGTCGGGATACAACCCCAGTTCAAACAAATTCCGCCTAATTCGGCTTTTTCTATGATGGCTACTTTTTTACCCAATTGTGCTGCACGAATTGCTGCTACATATCCGCCGGGTCCGCTTCCGATGACTGCTATATCAAATTTCATTTTGAAGTAATTATTCTAATTTGACCGCTAAAATAAGAATTCTGAAAGGAATTTTCTTCATGTTGCGGAATTTTTTGGAAGAGGAAAGCTGAATGTTGGAAGCTACATGTTTTTTTTGAGTAAATTATTCAAAATAATTTGTAGAATTGTACTTTAATCACAGATGAAATTATTTTTTGAAAATATAAGTGAGCAAATGAAGGTGCAGATGGATTTTGCGCTGGATGCGGTTTTGGAGCAGGTACTTGAAATTTTTGAGGAGTTACCGGAGGATGACGGGAGTACTTTTGGGATTGTGAATGATGTGGGGACGGTGGTGCAGTTCAGTAAATACAATAAGTTTCTGTGGCTGGTGGAGATACCGGATGTTCCTAAAAATGGTATTCATCAGTCTTTTTGCAACCGCCATCAATGTGTGCGTCTGATCGAAGAATTGTTTGGTGGCGCGGATCCTTTTACGCTTTCGGAGTTTAAGTTTGAGAGTTATCTTTAGTTGAGAGAATAGAGAATAGATGAAGGATATTTATGTGCCGGAATTTGTGAGGGGATTTTAATCAATATACCATCCGATTACTCCATTGAAGAATTGAAAAATTACCATCAAATGCCCAAAGCCGCTAAATATTATAGGTTTCCAATTAATTTTTTTTCTATGTAAAATGGAATAAATGATTAATAATATAATCCATAGTAAAAATGAATATCCCCATAAGTCTGATGTTGGATCGATGATTTTTCTATAAGACTCATAAATATCAAGTTCGTTAGGATCGGGATAATTATATGATGGTAATCTTCTTAAAATTATTGCTGCGTGAAAATAAAAGGTTAATAATGGAATGAGAGCTACCCAAGGTAAAATTCCTAATCCATAAAATATTCTGCTTCAAGTTTTCATTGAGTTTGAACGAATTATTTAATGGAATATTTTACAAACACAAATTAATCACAACAACGGATTGAACTTGCAACAAAAATTCGGACAAAATATTTAAGACCTAAGCTGCATATTG
>CALLXZ010000530.1 GCA_937875605.1 uncultured Moheibacter sp. | reverse complement strand
GCAAAACCATTTCCATCCGTACTTCCTTCGCCCACCAATTGATTTTGTAAATCAAAAGCTTTGATGGTGACATTTTCCATCGGTTTAGCGGTAATTAAATCTGTAATGGAAGCATAAGCGATGCGGTTTTTACCGGATTTGAAATTAATTCCTAAATTGCTTGCCAGTATATTTTTACTAACTTTTTTATCCGAAGTGTAATAAGAAACCGTACAAGGATTATCACGTTCCGACCAATTGTAACCTTCGGGATAATAATAATCATAGTATTCCTCATCATAACTGTACATTTCTGACTCTGACTCAAAATCATCTTTTTTCGGTTCGAGTGTCGCCAACATTTCCGTTTGGTTTTCATTTCCTTCACACGGATAGGAAGCAAAACGTTGTTCAAATGAGAATTCCACGTTGTAAATCGCTCCGGGTTCCGGTTCAATAAATTTGGACAATTCCAATTGGTAAACGCTCATTTCGTTAATATTGAAATTGTCAGCATTTGTAATTGGAATAATTTTACTTAAAACCTTTTTACCAACGGGTTTCAGATTGTTTGTTTGATCGTATTGATTGTATTGAAAAAATTGATGAATGTTATTTTCATAAATTTTTGTAATTTCTACCCGAACGGCTTTCAGACCAACTGCCTGAAAAGGTAAATTGATTTTCCCATCGGAAGTGGGAATAATGCTTCCATTTCCGACAAATTTCACCTGCGGATACAGATTAATAAAATCTACTTTTTCATTGATTGTATTGGCAATTTTATTTCCGTAAGCACTTGAAACGCCCGGAAAAATATTTAGTTCATATTCGCCACCAATTTTTTTAGAAGTGTAAATTTTCAGTTCGTTTCCATTAATAACCGTTGATTTTATGTAGGATTCTGGTGTGTCGTAGTAGTAATAGTCATTACTTTCTTCGCTCTTGTCCGTTTTTTTAATTTCAATTAATCCATCCAAATAAGCATCACTTTGAAGTGCTTCGGAAAAATTAACGGAAATATATTGTTCCGGATATGAAACCGCCTTAATCTGTGTAATTCTAAATTCTCCTTTGGCCGGAATTTTAAATTTATTGGTTAGACTTTTCTTAATTTCCAATGGTTTTCCGTTCCATTTCAGTACGATTTCTTTTGCATTATTGGAAGCATTTATTCCATTTAAAGTAAAACGGTGGTTTTTCTGGTTATCTGAATGCTCCCACGAAACCGGTAATTTCTCACCATCATAAGTTGCGGTCAGCATTTCATTTACCTGAGCGGAATTGGCAAAATCTGCCGTGTATAAATTTCCGGTCAACTGATAATTTCCTTGTCCGTTCTGCGTATCCTGAATCCCATCCAGATTTACGGAATAGTCTTGTTTTTTAGCCTGAAACTGAAATTCAAAGGTTTTCAATTCATCGGGGATTTTTACATAAATAGGTTTTAAATCTAGCTTTCCTGTATAAATTTCACCTTGTTTCAACTTCTCATCGGGATGAAATTCCAATGTAGAATTATCTATAAGATAGGTTTTTCCTTTGATGGAAGGTGAAAAAGTCAATATCTCATTTTTCAAAGATTTATCATCGTTTAATTCCAAAGGAATATCGGTTTGTAAAATGACTTTAATTTTACTTTCCGTCGAGACAAGTCCGGAGGAGTAAGCAGACACATAGGCGGCAAATTCAGGATTTACCTCCATTAATTTAGTGTCTTTGTCTTTTTTACAGCTTACAAATAATAGACTGAAAAGAATAGAAACGGAAATTAAGTATTTCATGGAAATTGTTTTGAGTTTTAAAGATACACAGAACTTCTTAATTAAATGTTAAATATAATTTTGAAATTAATTC
>CALLXZ010000529.1 GCA_937875605.1 uncultured Moheibacter sp. | reverse complement strand
TGACGAAATCCATCAATTTTTGATGCGCTTCGAATTCGAGCAAATGCCAATCCAGCGAATGATCAAAACTCCATTCGGTTGTTTGTCCGAATTCTCCTCCCATAAAAAGTAATTTGGCTCCGGGATGCGTAAACATATAAAGATAGAGCGCTCTTAAATTCGCATGTTTCTGCCATTCGTCGCCCGGCATTTTATACAAAAGCGAACTTTTTCCATGAACTACTTCGTCGTGTGACAATGGCAACATGAAATTCTCACTGAAAGCATACATGATGCTAAACGTGAGTTTGTGGTAATGGTGTTTTCGGAAAAACGGATCTATTTTAAAATAATCCAGCGTATCGTTCATCCAGCCCATCATCCATTTCATCCCAAATCCCAATCCGTCCTGTGAAGTCATTTTCGTAACACCTTGCCAGGAAGATGATTCTTCTGCAATGATCTGAATATCAGGGAAATTAAAATAAACTGCTTCGTTTAATTCTTTCAGAAAAGAAATTGCTTCGATGTTTTCATTCCCGCCGTATTGATTCGGAATCCATTCGCCATCTTCCCGCGAATAATTCAAATATAACATCGAAGTAACGGCGTCCACACGCAATCCGTCTGCATGATAGCGATCCAGCCAAAACATGGCATTGCTGATTAAAAACGAACGAACTTCGGCTCTTTCATAATTAAAAATAGAAGATTTCCAGTCGGGATGAAATCCTTTTAGAGGATCTTCATGTTCGTACAAATAAGTTCCATCAAATTTATATAAGCCATGCGGATCTTGTGGAAAGTGGGAGGGAACCCAATCAAGTATAACACCTATGTCATTTTTATGCAGTTCTTCAATCAAACACATCAATTCCTGAGGGGTTCCATATCGCGAATCTGCCGCGAAATAACCGGTAATCTGATAACCCCAAGAAGGTGGATACGGATGTTCCATTATTGGCATAAATTCAACATGGGTAAATCCGGTTTTTTGAATATGCTCGATTAATTTTTCGGCAATTTCCACATACGTCAGCCAGCGATGCGGATCATTAGGGTCTCGTTTCCAAGAACCCAAATGCATTTCGTAAACCGAAATCGGGTTTTTGTGCGAATTCAGTTTATGACGCTTTTTCATCCATTTTTGATCTTTCCAAAG
>CALLXZ010000528.1 GCA_937875605.1 uncultured Moheibacter sp. | reverse complement strand
CTTTTTCTTCAGCTTTTCTTATAATGATATCCATTTTTTTAGTCTTGACGAGCGTGTCGGGAAGGTTTCCACAGAGCTAACTTACAAATTTCTGAGCAAATTTGGAATATATTCGGCGGATAAAAAAGCACAAAAGTTCAACTTAGCAATTAACTCTGCTCTTTTGCCAATCTAATGTTACCTACAGTTTTATATTTTTGCGAAAGTTGTTTGCAAATGTTTCTTTATTAACTCAAATGTATTTTTTGAAGGATTTATAACACATACCCAATTCATTGATCCATAAGTTGGGTGAGGCATAATTATATCTTGTTGAGTAAAATCTATTCCTAAATTCATATAAGCTTCAAGTTTTTTCTTATCTGTTAAGCCTCCAAATTTAGATTCAAAAGTCTCTTTGTCAATTGCAAAATTCATTCGGAAAAATCCGTCTTGATTTAAATTTGATACATTATCATAATTATTATCTTTAGTAACTATAGTAACAAATGGTAATTTTTCATTTTTTTTATGCATAAAGAATAAATCATTATCGTTTTCGAGTAATGTTAAATCTTTAAAATTAGCAAAAAGGTAGGTTTTAATTTCTTCGATTGTCATATTAATATTATTTACAACAAAATTAAATTTTAAATTTTAAATTTGCAAGAAGTTACCAATTTGGCATATAGTTTACTAAAGTAAAGTAATTAGTATAAATAATAGTTTTAAGTAATGAAAACTGATAAAAATTTTCAATATTGCCCTTTCCAAGAAGCGATGGATCTTCTGTCAGGGAAATGGACTATGACAGTGATTAATAATCTAATGAATGGGAAAATGAGATATAATGAACTTTCAAAATCTATTAATGGAATTAATACAAGAATGTTAGTGAAAACGCTTAAAGAACTTGAAGCAAAGAAAATTGTTAGAAGAAAAGCTTATGCGACCGTTCCACCAACTGTTGAATATACTCTAACTGATAAAGGATTCTCATTAAAACCTGTTGTTACTGAAATTCAAAATTGGGCGATAAGTAATCTTGGATAACTTTATTTTAAAATTGCGCCACACCGGAAAAAGTATTGGCGATAGTGGCGGATTGAATTGGACTGAAAGTTCGATTTAGACGACACGTAGCAAAAGCCAATTTCTATTTGCTAATTTATGAAAAAAAGCCAATAAAATTGGCTTTTGCGGATTACGAAGCTGAAATTTTCAACTTAGACGAACCCCGCCATTTTGCAAAACCCTTGTTGTGCGATTGTGCTTTTTAGTGTTTATTTATTATCCATAACAACCAAAATTAATCTCCAATAATTTTCCATTTTCTGACCGAGCAATTACAATAGTAGTTTTGTCTTTCAGCAAAATATCTTTGAGTTTCAGCATTTCCAATTCGTCTAATTTTTTACAGTCTTTGGTTGCGATTTTGGTATAGAGGTCAATAATGTAAGTCCTGATTTTAGGATTTTTGTTTACTATAACACGTTCGTCAACATTTTTATATTGGATTTCCACAAAATCGAGGTTAGCATAAATAATGCCGTCTTTCTCGTAAATATCTTTTACATAGCAGTTTATTTCCTGAACGTCTTCTCCCAGAATAATTCCGTTTTGTACATCATCGTATTTGGAAGGATGAACTATATTGCTGTTTTCCACTTGCTGTAATGGTTCGTTTTCCATTTCTTTTTGCGTTTTGTTTTCACAAGATTGCAAAGCGAAAGCGAGAATAAAAAGTGTAAGTAGTTTTTTCATTTTCATAGATTTAGCCAGGGAATTCTTCACCACTTGAAAATGCAATAAATAACAAAATCCAAGGTAAAAGCAACAATAACAATACGGTGATTGAGTATATTACGACATATTTTTTACGTTTTGTTTTCCACCAAATTAACGTTCCTCCAATGATGCCAATTATCAAAAGTCCAATAATATATTCCATTTTCTTTCCTTGATGTTTTCAATTTGTTGATTTGTGCAGAATGTTGGTTTAGCATATCGCACAACGGTTCAGGGCTTGGCGATAGTTTCGGATTGAATCGAGCCTAAGTTCGATTCAGCCGAAACTAAGCCAATGCGTTTTCGTGTTTGTAAACTTAACGAAAAAACAAATGCGAAACGCATTTGGCGTGAAAAAAAGCACAAAACTTCGAGTTTGATGATAACCGCCATTTCGCCAAACCAATGTTGTACGACGTTTATTTTAATTGTAATAGAATTCCACGTCTTTTAAATTTTGATTTTTTTAAAAGTTCATTTCTTTCATATTCGACTGTTTGATTAATATATGTAATCATAATTTTTGTAATATTCGTTCTCTTATTAATAGTGTTATCAATTTTAGTAATTGACCTTTTGGGAAGAATAATTGAAATAGTCCTTTCGTCAACTTTTTTATATTCTATTTTAGTTTTCTTTTCATCATTGAAAAAATCTTTCAGATTATCAACATTACTTGTAAAAAGTGAAGGGATGTTTTTTAACTCTTCTTCGTTAATAATATGCTCAAATTCAATATCTATTTTTACGTCTTCATCTTTTAAATTCTGAACAAAAAATATAGATACGAAACTACAACTATTCAATAAAGAAATAAAAAAAAGTGCAAGTGAAAATTGAAATAGATTTTTCATATTACAGATTGTGATAAATGTCGTACAACGTTTTGGGTATTGCCGAAGGCGGGGAAATCGAAGCCGAAAGTTTCGATTTTGCACCGAGGCAAGCCAAAACGAATTATTATGAGTTAAATTTAAAAATAAAAAACGAATAAAATTCGTTTTTGGCGGAAATAGGAGGACGAACCTTCAATTTAGCCTTTCAGCCCCGCTTTTGGCAATACCTTGTTAGCCGTAGTTTTTTTTATGGATTATTTATTTTTTTCATCTCAAAATAACAATCCTCGCACACTAATTTTATCTGTGCAAATTTTTCTGATTCTTCATTCCAGCCATCATACTTTATTCTTACTTTTTCACATTCGTTGCACCAAGCCTGAAAATCATCCTCATCGTCCAATTCCATTCCTTCATATGTTTCAAATGCCTCTTCAAATCCAACTGCAGTTTGTAAATTTAAATGTTGACAAACATAAGCAGGTCGTTTAAATCCGTGGTTTCCACAATCCATTTTCTTCTGTTTTAGCATTTTAATTTCTGGATTGTTGTTGTTTGTAATTTGTTCTGTTAAAAGCAAATAGAAATTGAGATTATCTGTTATAACATTGTAGACTCCAATTCCTCCCAATATTTTATAGCTTATTGCAAGAAATTCCCATCCATCAAATTTATCACTTGGAAAAGTTCCTTCATATAATTTTTTGAAAGAATTTTCTTCGCCAAAGTCTTTTATTTTTAATGTCTCTGACTTGTTACTTTCTGATAAATAGTTGTTAAACCAACTCCACATCCAAGTTTCAGATGAAAATGAAAAAGTTCCGATTGGAATATATTTGAAGAAAATTTCATCATTTTCATCATTGTATAATCGCAAAATGTGGAAATCACTATCATAAAACCAATTAACAAATGAATCAATATTAAATTCAGCCTTAAATTTATCCTGAATTGGAATTAATTTGTCGAGTTCAGATTGGGCAAATTCGTTGTAATCACGCATTGTTATAAAATTACGGCTAACGGGAAACAGATTGGCGAAGTGGCGGATTAAATTGGACGGATGTTCAATTTAGTACGATAGTGAGCCGATGTGTTTCCACAGAGCTAACTTACAAATTTTCGAGCGAATGTGGAACACATTCGGCGGAAAAATAGGCGAGAAGTTTGATTTTGGCGTTTCAGCCGCCATTTCGCCAATCTGATGTTAGCAGCAGGTTTTAATTATTCATCAAGTATATCGTTCCTTTTTCTTTAACTTTTTCGTCTGATACAGTTCTATTAAAATTTAGTTTTTCTATTTCCAAGCCGTTTTCAAGTTTTTGACTTTTATTTGTGCTTTTAAGTAAGTCATATTGTAAAGAAACTTCTGCCCATTCTAAAGTATACAAATAGGCATCTTCTATATTATTGCTTTGGTTAGTCTTGATTATTAAAATATCGTGAAATATTCCAACATTTTCACCTTCGTCTCCTGGTGCTAAATATTTGTAGCCTTTAAAAGTCGCAATGAATTTGTAGTAATTATATTTTCCATTTTTATGCTCAAAGATTGGAATTAGATTTTCATTTGAACGAGTTCCATTTATATTATCGTCGATATTTGAGAGATTAGAATATTTAAAATCTGCATTTTCAGTAAACTCTTTCAATATGAATTTTTTCGGTTGGTTTATTTCGGTTGGTTCGTCAATTTCTTCTGAAATAAACTTCACTTTACTAGTTTTGTTTTGACAAGATACAGTCGTCATTGTCAATAAACTAATAAAAATTGTTGTTATTAATTGTTTCATAGTTCGGTTCGGATAAACTTGCTGCTAACAATCAAATATACGAACTAAATTTAAAAATAAAATAGAGACAGAATTTATCTTTAAAGATTTAAAGCCAACAAATTAAACAATTTTAATTAATTGTAAACATTTGTAATTGCCATCCAGGAAAATATGTCCTAACCAAACATTCCTTAAATTCACTTCAGATAAATCCTATCTTTGCTCCATGGCAAGAAAACAGCGAAAGGATATCTTTCTTGAAAATGTAGAAGTACTGAGGGCAGGCGCAAAAGGCGTGTCCATCGGTAAAGCGCCGGATGGAAAGACGCTACTGATTCATGATGCCGTTCCCGGTGATGTGGTCCATGTTTCGGTTTACAAAAAAAAGTCGGGTTATCTGGAAGGAAAAGCAGTTGAAATACTTCAAAAATCAGCGTACAGAGTGGATCCCAAGTGCATTCATTTTGGTGTATGTGGCGGTTGCAAATGGCAGAATTTGAGTTATGATGCACAGTTGAGATTCAAACAGAATGAAGTAGAAAACAACCTGGCACGCATTGGCAAGTTTGAGAATTTGGATATCACACCAATTTTAGGTTCTTCAAACGAATACTATTATCGAAATAAATTGGAATATACCTTTTCCAATTCCCGTTGGTTGACGCTGGAAGAAGTCCGAAATACAGAAGAAACCTACAACAGAAATGCTTTGGGATTTCATATTCCCGGACAGTGGAGCAAAGTACTGGACATTGAAGAGTGTCACCTACAAAAGGAACCTTCCAATGCGATTCGCCTGGAAGCCAAGCGTTTTTCAATTGAAAATGAATATGATTTTTATGATTTGAAAAATCAGGAAGGTTTTTTACGCACGTTGATGATCCGTTCCAATCAGAAAGGAGAATTTATGGTTCTGGTCCAGTTTTTTAAGGAAGATCAGCCAAAACGGGAAGCTTTTCTGGGAAATTTAAAAATAAAATTCCCAGAGATTGTCTCGCTTTTATATGCAATAAATCCGAAAGGAAATGATTCCATCTATGATTTGGATGTACAACTTTACAGCGGTCAGGATTTCATCATGGAAGAAATGGAAGATTTGCAGTTTAAAATCGGTCCGAAAAGTTTTTACCAAACCAATCCGGAACAAGCCTATGAATTATACAAAATAACCCGTGATTTTGCAGGATTAAAAGGCGATGAACTGGTGTATGATTTGTACACAGGAACCGGGACAATCGCACAATTCGTTTCCAAAAAAGCAAAAAAAGTAATCGGTGTGGAAGCTGTTCAGGAAGCCATAAATGCGGCGAAAGAGAATGCCGAACGAAATAGAATTGAAAACTGTCATTTTTATTGCGGTGATATGAAAGATATTTTTTCCGACGAATTTATTGCTCAAAACGGAACGCCCGATGTGATCATTACCGATCCGCCACGCGATGGAATGCACAAAAATGTAGTGGAAACCATTTTGAGAATTCATCCGGAAAAAATCGTGTATGTCAGTTGTAATTCGGCTACGCAAGCACGCGATTTGGAATTGATGAAAGAAAAATACGAAATAAAAAAAGTTCGTCCTGTCGATATGTTTCCGCAAACGCATCACGTAGAAAATGTTGTACTTTTGGAACGAATTGATTCAAAATTATGAAGAAGTTAATTTTTGCCGTTATAATTTTCAGCGGAATTTTTGCGGTTTCTTGTGAGGAAGACGATGTTTGTGTGGGAGAAGGAACCCCGTATCTAACGGTGGTTTTCAGAAATAATCTGGGAACGGAAAATTTAAGGGATTCGCTTACGATTGAAAGTGCAACCAATATCGAATTTAACGATGCGGTTATAGTTTTGCCCAAAACCCTTACGGACAGTGTGAAATTGCCATTGGGCGGATTAGATGATTCGCAGACTTTTTTCCGAATCAAACGCGGAAGCAACCCTGAATCCGATATTTTAACGGTGAATTATACAACAAAATCCGAATATGTATCCAAAGCTTGTGGCTTTAGAATCACGTATGAAAATTTGAGTTATACTTCTACTTTCAACCATTTTCAAGCGATAGATCCATCAGAATCAAATGTTTTAACAGATGAAACGACTACCAATTTATATATTCGGCTTAGCAGCAATTAACTTTGGTGCTGTTCCACTAATGGCACAAGAAGATTCGATTGCCATTGATGCGAAAACGATCGTAACCGAAACCCAAGCTGTTACTGACAGTATTTTAAAACCTAAAAAAAGAACGGGGAATTTGTTCGTCGGTGTTGATATATTCAATCCGATTATGTCTGCTTTTACCGATAAACAAGGTGGTCAGGCGGTTATTTCTTATAAAGTGCATAAAAAGTGGAATGCCGTGGCGGAAGTTGGATATGAAAAAAATCGCTATGATGAATTGGATTGGGACATAGATGTAAACGGACTTTATTTTAAATTGGGTTTCAACTGGTTCATATCCCAAGATTATGAAGATGCTTCGAATGGTTTTTATACCGGAATGCGTTTTGCTTATTCGGCTTATCAACAAACCGTAAATCAATATCCAATACGGGTTTCAAATAATCAGGTGGACGAATATGGAAGTTTTCCCGCAGCAAATGTGAGTGCTTATTGGGTAGAAATTTTAGGTGGAGCAAGGGTTAGATTAATTCAGAATTTTTATGCAGATGTTTCCATCCGCCCGGAAATTTATATTGGAAGTAAAAAACAAGAAGGATTGGATCCGTTGATCATTCCCGGATATGGGAAAGACATAGGTCCTATCAATTTTAGTGTATTTTGGGGAATTACGTATAAATTGTTCTAAAAACAAATGAAATAAAAAGCCCGGATTTACCGGGCTTTCATTTTTATTATCAATTACTAAATCGATTATTTTTTGATAATCTTTTTAGTGATGGTTCCTTCATCTGATTTGATATAAACCATATACGTTCCGGAAGGGAATGATTTAAAATCAATCGTTTGTTTGTTTTTCAACGAATCAAATTTATCGGTATAAACAATTTGGCCCATTTGATTGAAGACTTTTACTTGTGCATTTTTCAATTGTTTATCCACTTGGAAATTCAAATTGTCAACAACTGGATTTGGATACATCGTTACTACTTTATTCAAGTCCATTTCGGCAGTGCTCATCACTGACTCGACTCCCGTCACAATAAAAGCAAAGTTCTGAGAACCGTTTACCAATGTTCCTTTATGATTTACTGTAACGGTGTAGGTTTGTCCTGCAACTGGATTTTCAATGAAAACTTGTTCTACGTTGTCCACGATATTATCACCTTGTGTAGCAGCAGCTGTTGGCGTTGCAGGATCTAATTTCCAAGGGAAATAAGTAGTTCCTCCGTTTGCAACTCTCAAATCCAAATCGTTAACTAACATAGGTGTTCTATCATTCAGAACAAGATCAGGAAGTGGAGTTCCTGCCGGATCTAACCACGCAATTGAGGCTTTTAAAGGCTCATCTCCTGTAGCTACAACATCGATTGTGTAAGTTCCTCCATTGCTGATAGCTGTATCACGCGTATAAGAATTTTCATTTACATTTAATAGTGTTTCGGCAGCTCCAAAAGCATTTATCAAACCATATCCAAAACGATAATCAGGACCTAAAGTGCTTCCTGATTCGAAAGCGGTGTGAGTTAATAAAGCTTTCATCATATCCGAGCGTAAGTATCCTCCGTCCAATTCGTTTTTAACTTGTTGTAAAAGTAATCCAACCCCGGCAGCAGCAGGAGATGAAAAGGAAGTCCCAGAGCTTGGTCCATAACCTGTGTCAGTGGTATGAGTAGGTGAAACTACATTTAAACCAATAGCCGTAATATCCGGTTTAATCCTACCGTCATCCGTAGGTCCAAAACTTGTAAACCAAGTTGGAACAACATTTGACGGGTTTTGATAACGACCGTCTCCTCCAATCGGATTGATAGCTCCTACGAGAATAATATTTTTAGCAACTGAACCAGCATAAGAAATACAGTCAAATCCTCCTTGTGTTGTGCAGTCTTTTGGACGTGAAACACCAGATACTAATACCCATTGCCTATTTTCATCATAAACATAATGATCTACAATTTCATTTGGTCCTTCTGTACGGTTATTTCCTGAAGATTTAAACATACTGTGTTGAGGAGCATTATAAGCAATATTATCCCAACTAGCGTCAGTTGATGTATAAAGACCAAACAAAACAGATTCTGTTTCAGATATATGAGGATAACCATACCAATACCATACTCCTGAATTATTTACATACCAGCCAGTTAAGGATCCATAAGAATGATTAGAAATCATATACTCACTGTTGTTAGTATTCTGAGATTCGTTGGATATTTCTGTTAAGTTATTTGTGAAATTATAACCCTTCACATTTGCCTGATATGCAATTCCTTTTGAAGCTGCGTTAATACCGGCACCTACAATTACACCCGCAACTGGTGTAGCATGGTAATGATTAGGGCTAGAAGTCTCAATGTTAGTAGCTCTTCCCTCAAACTCCTGATGAGTCGTTCGGATTGCTCCCCCATCCCAAATATAGGCTTGAAGTCCTGAACCTGTTACCTCAACACCCGGAATCGTATTATTATAAAGATAATCTGAATTCATAGAATTGATCTGTGACTGACTATCTATCGATAAATACTCATGAATTCCTAAAGAATTTACACCTTCATAAGAAACATCTTCTGGAAAGTTATGGACATTTTTCAAATTTGCTTGTTCATACGCTTTTGCTTCGTCGTATTTAAGCTGTGCTTCTTCTGCTATCTTTTGCAGTTCGGCTTTATTTACCTTTTCTTGAGCATTTACAAAAATACCGACCAAAAAGGCAGCTAAAAGTACATTTTTTTTCATTTACCCTTTATTTTTAAATTTTAATGACCTCAAATATAGAAACTTTTGCTGTAAATTGACCATAATTTAACAGAATTGATTTGCCTTCGATTTTCTCAACTGTCGCAACACTGTTGCTATCTTTCAACTTCACCCTATCTCCTTTGTTCAAATTATCAATCGATTTTTGAATTTCAACTTTCTTTTTTTCTTCTATTTTTTGTTGTTCTATCTGAATGTTTTTCTTGTTTTTCCTCAATTCATTTTTGATTTCTTTCTGAACAACTTTTTCTTTTTGTTTTTCAACAACAACTGTTTCTGCTTTCTTTGAATTCTCTATTTCCACCCATTTCAGAAAATCACCGATTAACTTTTTCTTGTTTTTCGATTTCAAATAATCGTCGGCCCATTCATTCATCTTCTTCCCTACTTGTAGGGATTTCAGCTCGTTATCATACAACTGCTGAAAATCCACTAACTTTTCACGGATTTTTTCATTGGTACTTTCCAATTCTTTGCTCTGCTCGGCAGAATTTTGTTTTAATTCTTCCACCTGATTTTTGGTTTTCTGAATTTCAAATTTCTCCTGTTGAAGTTTTAAAATGGTTTTATCCAAACGAACTTTATCCTGCTCTACTTTCTTTTTTGCTCGATTAATCAACCGAAACGGGATTTTATTCTTTTCCGCTACTTCAAATGTAAACGAGCTTCCCGCCTGACCAATCTCTAATTTGTATAAAGGATTCAAAGATTTTTCATCAAAAAGCATACTGGCATTGATTGCTTCGGGTAGATTTTCAGCAGCAATTTTGATGTTGGTGTAATGAGTCGTAAAAATGCCAAAAGCTTTGCGTTCATAAAATTCTTCAAAAAAAACTTCAGCAAGTGCTCCTCCCAATTCAGGATCGGAACCTGTACCAAACTCATCTACCAACAAAATAGTTCCTTCATTCACATTTCGAATGAAATACGACATTTGTTTTAAACGATAACTATAAGTGCTTAATTGATTTTCAATGGATTGATTATCGCCTATGTCTGTAAAAATTTTATCAAAAAACCCGATTTCCGATTGAGGATGAACCGGAATTAAAATCCCGCTCTGAATCATCAATTGATTTAAACCAATGGCTTTAAGCGTGATACTTTTTCCACCGGCATTGGGTCCGGAAATGATGATTATTCTTTGGTCTTTATCCAATTTCAAGGTTTGCGGAATCGTCTTCAGCTTTTTCTCCGAATTGGAAAGAAAAAGCAAAGGATGGTAAGCGTCAATCAAATTCAGAATCTTATCATCCTTAATTTTAGGAAGCGTTGCCTGAATTTTTAGTGCAAACTGTGCCTTAGCTTGTGTAAAATCCAAATACTCCAAAAGCTCTTCATACGATTCCAATAAATCTTTATGAACAGCAATAATTGAAGTCAGATTTCGTAAAATACGGATGATTTCTTTGCCTTCTTCTTCCTTTAATTCTTCTAATTCACGATTCGGTTTTTGAACACTTTCCGGTTCTATGAAAGAGATAGAACCTGTTTTAGAGGTTCCTAAAAACCTGCCTTTAACTCGTTTTCGCATAGCAGAATTTACAGCGAGAACGCGTTTGTCATCTACCACCGTTTCGCGGATATCATCTAAAAAAGCAAGATTATGAGTAATTGATTTTTTAAATAATTCAGAAATCCGGGCAGAGACTTGTTTCATCTGTCTGCGAATGGTAAAAAGTTCCGGACTCGCGTCATCTTTTATTTCCCCATGACGATTAAAAACTCCATCAATTTCTTTTACAATTTCTTTCTCATAAATCACTTCCGAAACCAAAGAATTCAGTTCAGGATAATATTCAGCAAAACCTGAAATAAACTTCGTTATTTCTTTGACTTGTAGTGAGTTTGATTTTATTTGAAAGAATTGTTCTGCGTTTAAATAATAATTCTCAATTTCCAATCGCGGGAGAAAATCTTTCATGTGATAAAACTCCGAAAAGGGAATTCGGTTACCACTTTGAAAACTGGAAAGATATTCGTTTGTGGTTTTCAAATCTTGTTGAAGATAAGGTATTTCTTCATACGGTTTCAAATCAAGAATGATTTGAGAAGTTCGTTCGTTAAAAGCTAATTCGGCTATTTTTTCCAAAATTTTTGGAAATTCCAAGTCATTTAAAGTTTGTTCAGATACCTGCATTGGCACAAAATTAATCTATATTTGGTTA
>CALLXZ010000527.1 GCA_937875605.1 uncultured Moheibacter sp. | reverse complement strand
CCCGGAGATTGCATGAATTTCATCATTTTCCCCATTTCAGAGAATTGTTTCAATAACTGGTTGACTTCCTGAACAGAAGTTCCTGAACCTGAAGCGATTCTTTTCTTGCGACTTGCGTCTATCAATTGTGGATTTTGTCTTTCTTTCGGCGTCATAGAATGGATGATTGCTTCCACGCCTTTAAACGCATTGTCATCAATTTCGATATCCTTCAAAGCCTTTCCAGCACCGGGAATCATGCCCATCAAATCTTTCATGTTACCCATGCGTTTGATTTGCTGAATTTGCTTCAAGAAATCATCAAAATCAAAAGTATTTTTAGCAATTTTTTTCTGTAAACGTTTTGCTTCTTCTTCGTCAAACTGCTCTTGCGCACGTTCCACCAAGGAAACAACGTCACCCATGCCGAGAATTCGGTCAGCCATACGACTTGGATAGAAAATATCCAAAGCTTCCATTTTTTCTCCGGTTGAGATAAATTTGATTGGTTTGTCTACCACGGTACGAATCGTCAAAGCCGCTCCACCACGTGTATCACCATCTAATTTGGTCAAAACCACACCGTTATAATCCAAAACATCGTTAAATGCTTTTGCAGTGTTCACGGCATCTTGTCCGGTCATGGAATCCACTACGAATAAAGTCTCGTGCGGTTTCACGGTTTGATGCACCTGACGAATCTCGTTCATCATAGCTTCATCAATCGCCAAACGACCCGCGGTATCGATGATAATCACATTGTGATTTCCTTCTTTTCCTTTTTGCAAAGCATTTTGTGCTATCTGAACCGGATTTTTATTCTCGATTTCGGCATAAACTGGGACACCGATTTGTTCGCCCAAAACTTTCAACTGGTCAATCGCCGCCGGACGGTAAACGTCACCCGCCACCAACAAAGGATTTTTACCTTTTTTGGTTTTGAGGTAATTGGCTAATTTCCCTGAGAAAGTCGTCTTACCGGAACCTTGCAAACCTGCAATCAAAATAATCGTCGGACTTCCGGTTAAATTCAAATCTTCACTGTCGCCGCCCATCAATTCAGCCAATTCGTCGTGGACGATTTTGACCATTAATTGGTTGGGATTTAGGGAAGTGATTACGTTTTGACCAAGTGCTTTTTCTTTTACTTTATCGGTAAAATCCTTTGCTACTTTGTAACTCACGTCGGCATCGACCAAAGCGCGGCGCACTTCTTTGATGGTTTCTGCAACGTTGATTTCGGTAATCTGTCCTTTTCCTTTGAGCGTATGTAATGCTTTGTCTAATTTATCCTGTAAACTTTGGAACATCGTTCTTGATTATTTTGGTTTGCAAAGATAAGATTTTTGGTTGGATGTTGGAAGATGGATGTGGGATGTTTATTTAATTGAAGAATTCAAAATTTTAATTAATAAAAACTTATATGGAGTGAGGAATTTTTATAGTGAATATAAATAATATTTTTATTTCAAAAAATAATGTGAGGCAAAAATGATTCCGTATATCCAACAATTATAAAGAATGGTATAAAGCAATCCATATCCAGCACTCAATGCTAAGTTTCCTCTACATTTTGAAGAATTTTTAAAGACCAATCGAAGTGCACGAAAGAAAATCCAATACAGCATAGCCGCAAAAACCAATATCAGAATCCATAAAATTGTTCCCAAAAAATAAAGAACAAAAAGTAAGACAAATGAAAACAGAATCCAAAGTATGATTCCGATTATAACTCCTGCAATTCCATCACCTCCCTCGGGAATATCCATTCCAGAAAAATCAGCCCCATCGAGATTACTTAGTTTTTTTGTGTTTATTTTATCTGTAATTTTTCCGATATTATCTTTGAGTTTTACACCTTGGTACAATCCAATTGTTATAAAAAGAAAGAAAATAAGCGATAGAATAGAAGTAGATAAAATCGAATTTTCAAACAAAGTTCGGTTTTTTCCCAATCCAAATAACCAAATCGATAAGATAGTAATCGTTATGACAATCAAGGTAATGATGGTGATTGTTTTAGTAGTTAAATAGTAAAAATTAGGTTGTTTCATTTTGTAATAATTAAAAACTAAATTCCACCAAAACCGGACAATGATCAGAATGTTTAGCTTCGGGTAAAATAGCAGCTCTGATCATTTTAGTTTCAAGCGGACGACTTACCATATTATAATCAATTCGCCAACCTTTATTTTCCAATCTTACATTTGGGAAACGCTGACTCCACCAGCTGTAATGATGTGGTTCTTTTACAAAATAGCGGAAAGAATCGATCAGATCACAGTCTGTAAGATAGGAGGAAAGCCATTCGCGTTCCATCGGTAAAAAACCGGAAACTTTAGCATTGCGGATCGGATCCCAAATGTCGATGGCTTCGTGACAGATGTTATAATCACCGCAAATCACCAAATTGGGATGCGAAATTTTTAATTCCTTTATATAATTGGAAAAATCACGACAAAACTGCATTTTGAAATCGAGCCGATCCATATTGGTTCCGCTTGGAACGTAAACGCTGATGATGGAAACTTCAGGAAAATCGACTCTCAAAACCCGTCCTTCGAAATCGATGTATTCGATTCCCGTTCCAAATTCTACATGAAGCGGTTTTTCTTTGGTCAAAATGGCGACACCACTGTATCCTTTCTTTTGAGCGGAATGCCAATAAGAATTATAACCTAATTCGGTCAACAAAGCCATTTCAGTTGAGATTTGATCTTCATTGGCTTTTATTTCTTGCAGACAAAGCACGTCGGGTTGTGCTACAGAAATCCATTCATTCAAACCTTTTTTCATGGCGGCGCGGATGCCGTTTACGTTATAACTTATGATGTTCATTTGATATTTTGTTTGGATGGGAACGAATTTAAGAGTTATTTAAGGAATTGGGAAATATATATCAGTATTTAGGAATGAATTTATATTTAGATTAGCAATTGAATAAAATTATGTCAAACAGAAATAAAAAGTTTGCAATAATCGGTGCTGGAATTGGTGGATTGACTGCGGGAATCATGCTCGAGAAGCTTGGATTTCATGTTGATATTTATGAAGCTGCAGATTCTGTGCGTGGAATCGGTGCTGGAATTGGTTTGGCTTCGAATGCTATTAAAGCTTTTGAATATCTGGGACTTGACCAAGAGGTTATTACCATCAGTAACCATCTTCGGGATTTTGAGATTTCTGATCATAAAGGCAAAACAATTTTATGTGCTGATACGGAGCGCATCACTCGGAATTACAATACGGATAATTATGCGATACATCGCGCTGATTTACATCATTTTCTTGTGAGTAAAGTTTCTCCAAAATCTATTCATTTAAATAAAAGATTGAAAAGTTTTCGTCATGAAAATGACAGTGTGGTGATCGAATTTGAAGATGGAACAAATGCTAAAACAGATTATTTGATAGGTGCCGATGGTGTGAATTCTAAAGTGAGACAACTTTTGGTTCCTAAATCTGAGCCGAGATTTGC
>CALLXZ010000526.1 GCA_937875605.1 uncultured Moheibacter sp. | reverse complement strand
CTGACTAAATAATTGAGAATGAAATAAAAGGAATAGAAAAATTAGATATTTCATGAAATGAGTTTATTATATTTTTTGATAGGAATCAATTCCCGTATTTCGAATTAAATTTTCATCGGCTAAATGTTGCAAAGCACTCAAAACCGATTCTTTTGGCGAATTTACAAAGTGAATCAGGATTTGCTGAATTGTTTTAGGAGAATTTTCCAAAAAAGCTAAGATAGAATCCAAATCCGACTCCTTTCTTTCTTTTTGGCAAACATCGCATTTCCCACAATTGGAACTTGGTTTTTCTCCGAAATAACGCAGAATTAATTTTTCCCGACAAATTTCTGTTTGCGAAGCATAAAAAATCATATCCTGCAAACGTTTCCATTGTGCAATTTGTAAATTTTCAAATTCTTTCCACATCGTATTTTTCAGATAATCACTTTCTCTCGGTCGTAGAAAAAATACATTTTGACGGTCACGACTTCTGTAATACAGATAGTTAGATTCGCTTAATTTCATCAATGCTTTTTGAATTTTTTTTAGCGGCTTCCCTAATTCACGTGCAATTTGAAATTCACTGATGGCTTTTTCCTGTGATAAAATTCCGGGATGATGACGCACAAGATATTCCATGATGCGAATCGGAAGGGATTTTGAAAATTGGATGTTTTTGGGATTTGCAAACATTTGAACGGTGCTAAACGATGAAGTTCTTTGGAAAAGTAATATCTCTTTTCGTTCCAGAAAATCAATCACTTTCATTGTTTTCTTTTTGTCTAATTTGAATTTGCGAATGAATTCGAAGAAATGGAATTCCAATTTCTGTTCGGGCCGTTCATTTTCTCCGATTTCGAAATAATTATAAAACATACGACAAATCAATTCGTATTCTGTTTTGTTGGGTAATCCCGATTTGAATATTTTTTCAGATTCCTCAGCTGCATAAGGCTGAAGAAACAAAACGGCTTCTGAATTTTTACCATCTCTTCCTGCTCTTCCTGCTTCCTGAACGTAAGCTTCCAGACTGTCGGGCAAATCCAGATGGATGACCGTTCGGACATCAGATTTGTCGATCCCCATCCCGAAAGCATTGGTCGAAACCATGATCTGTTGAGGGCTGGACATCCATTCTTCTTGTTTTTTCTTTTTTTCTTCCGCCGGAATTTTAGCGTGAAAAAAATCGGCATCTATTTCTTTATTTTGAAGAAAGGTTGCGACTTCAAAGGTTTGTTTGCGGCTTCGGGTGAAAACAATTCCCGAACCCGGATTTTTTTGGATTTCATACACCAAATCATCCAATTCGTTTTGAGAAAACAGCACTTTATACGCTAGATTTTCTCTTTTGAGCGAATGCGTAAACACATTCGGATTTTTCAATTGAAGAGAAGAAATGATTTCATCTTGTGTTTTCGGTGGAGCGGTTGCCGTAAGAGCCAACAGTGTAGAATGAGGAAATAATTCACGTATTTTATTGATTTTCAAATAGGCAGGACGGAAATCATGTCCCCATTGTGCAATGCAATGCGCTTCGTCGACGGCGATGATTTTGACTTTTAGTTCAATTAAATTTTGTAGAAAACTTCGGTTTAGAAGTCTTTCCGGTGCTACGTAGAGTAATTTA
>CALLXZ010000525.1 GCA_937875605.1 uncultured Moheibacter sp. | reverse complement strand
ATCAAATCAATTGGAGTAAACACCTCGTTATCCCGAACGTTCATTCGCTCACGGATGGTTCTCGCCATACGCGCTAAACCAACTCCGAACTGAGCCGCCATTTGTTCACCAACGGTTCTTACACGACGATTTGACAAGTGATCGATGTCATCCACCTCCGCTTTTGAATTCACCAATTCGATCAAATATTTAATGATGGAAATGATATCTTCTTTGGTCAAAACCTGAGTTTCTTCCGAAATATTTAATCCTAATTTTTTATTCAAACGGTAACGACCTACTTCGCCTAAGGAGTAACGTTGATCCGAAAAGAATAATTTATCAATGATTCCTCTCGCCGTTTCCTCATCTGGTGGTTCTGCGTTACGCAACTGACGATAGATGTATTCCACTGCTTCTTTTTCCGAGTTCGTCGGGTCTTTTTGAAGTGTGTTGTGGATAATCGCGTAATCAGCGGATTTGTTGTCTTCTTTGTGGATCAAAATTGATTTCACACCTGAATCAACGATTTGATCCAAATGTTCTTTTTCAATGATGGTTTCACGATCCAAGATAATTTCATTTCGTTCGATAGAAACTACTTCACCTGTATCTTCGTCCACGAAATCTTCATGCCATGTATTCAAAACACGGGCAGCCAATTTCTTACCGATGGCTTTCTTTATAGTTGTTTTGCTTACTTTGATTTCTTCTGCCAAATCAAATATTTCCAAGATGTCTTTGTCTTTTTCATATCCGATTGCACGAAGCAAAGTAGTCAAAGGTAATTTCTTTTTACGGTCAATGTACGCATACATCACGGAGTTAATATCCGTTGCGAATTCAATCCAAGATCCTTTAAAAGGAATAATTCGGGATGAATATAATTTGGTTCCGTTTGCGTGATAAGACTGTCCGAAGAACACACCCGGCGAACGGTGTAACTGGGAAACAATTACACGTTCTGCACCGTTAATGATGAAAGAACCGGAAGCTGTCATATAAGGAATCGTTCCTAAATATACGTCTTGTACTACGGTTTCAAAATCCTCGTGTTCGGGGTCTGTACAGAACAATTTCATACGTGCTTTTAAAGGAACACTGTATGTCAATCCTCTTTCGATACATTCGTCGATCGTGTAACGTGGCGGATCTACGAAATAATCCAAGAATTCTAATACGAATTGATTTCTCGTGTCGGAAATCGGAAAGTTTTCTGCAAACGTACGGTACAATCCTTCGTTTCCTCTTTGGTCGGGACGTGTTTCCAATTGGAAAAAGTCTTCAAAAGACTTGATCTGGATGTCCAAAAAATCCGGAAATGGGGATTGAACTTGGGTTGAAGAAAAACTAATTCTCTGATTTTCCTGAGTTTTTGCGTCTTTTTTACTCATAAAAAATTTAGAAATGGGTTAAAAAAATATTTTGTTTCACAAAAAATAT
>CALLXZ010000524.1 GCA_937875605.1 uncultured Moheibacter sp. | reverse complement strand
AGTAATTCGGGAAGTTCGTTTGAATACATCATTCGGTACAAAGGAAAATATGATAATGAGAAAGAATACGAAGACATCGTCATAAAAGCATTGGGCAACGGTCAATTTTTACGTTTAAAAGATGTCGCAAAAGTCCAGTTAGACGCACTTTCTTATTCAGGTGTAGGGGAAAACGATGGAAATCCTGCGATGAGTATGGGTATTTTCCAAACGCCGGGTTCCAATGCACGTGAAATCAATAATAATATCAAAGAATATTTACACAGCATCGAAAAAGATCTTCCAAAAGGAATTACTTATACCATCAATTTCGATACGAACGAATTCTTAGAAGCTTCTATCAGTAAAGTAGTTACCACTTTAATTGAAGCGTTTATTCTCGTGTTCATTGTCGTATTTATATTCTTACAAGATTTCCGTTCCACTTTGATTCCGGCGATTGCAGTTCCTGTTTCCATTGTCGGTACGTTTTTCTTCTTGAGTTTATTTGGTTACTCGCTTAACTTATTGACATTATTCGCATTAGTATTAGCCATTGGGATTGTGGTGGATGATGCGATCGTCGTCGTCGAGGCGGTACACGCCAAACTTGAAAAAGGAGCCAGAAGTGCTCAAGATGCAACCGTAGAAGCCATGGGTGAAATCACTGGTGCGATCATTTCCATTACACTTGTCATGGCTGCCGTGTTTGTTCCAGTTACTTTTTTACAAGGTCCAACTGGGGTTTTCTATCAGCAGTTTGGAATTACTTTGATTGTCGCAATTGCTATTTCTGCTGTAAACGCTTTGACGTTAAGCCCGATGCTTTGTGCCTTATTTTTAAAGGGAAATCATCATGACAAAGAATATGCACAGAAAAGTTTCATTCAGAAATTCTTCCATAAATTCAATGTTGCCTTTCAAACGGTTACTAATCGGTATGCAAAATTTGTTGCCTTTTTGTTCAAACGAAAGTGGATCGTTGGTTTAGGATTTTTGTTAGCTTTTGGTGTACTTTGGTGGGCCAATAAAACGATGCCAAGCGGATTTGTTCCCAACGAAGACCGTGGAATTATTTTCGTAAACGTAGAATTACCGCCAAGCGCTTCTATGGAACGAACTTACAATGTTTTAAAACAATTGGAAGGACATGCAAAACAAGTTCCGGGTGTAAAAGGAATTACCATTTCCACCGGACGAAGCTTCTTTTCCGGAAGTGGTAGCAACAACGGATTGGCATTCATCCGTTTACAACCTTTTGATGAACGAAAAAAACACGACGAAATGTCGGTTGAGAATATTACAAAATCGCTTTTTGGTGCTACAGCAGGAATTGCAGATGCCCGAATCATTTTCTTCAGCCCACCTTCTGTTCCGGGATTTGGGACAAGTGCAGGATTTGAAGTGGTATTGTTGGATCGTGCCGGAAATGAAATCAAAGAAATCAACAATGTTACTCAACAATTCATGGGAGATTTGATGGCAAGACCTGAAATCGAATTCGCCCAAACTTCTTTTAATACCAATTATCCACAATACGAAATGGTATTGAATGTAGAGCGTGCTGAACAAACAGGCGTTTCGGTTGCTGATATTCTTTCCACCATGCAAGGATATATAGGTGGTGTTTATGCAGCTGATTTCTCCAAATATGGAAAACAATACCGTGTGATGGTTCAAGCTTTGCCAGAATCGCGTGTAGATGCCAATAGTTTACATGAGTTATATGTACGAACTTCTTCCGGTCAGATGACACCGATTTCACAGTTCGTTCATTTGGAACGAGTATTTGGTCCGCAATCGATCAATCGTTTTAATTTATTTACTTCTGTAAAAATTACAGGAGCCAATGCACAGGGATACAGTACAGGTGATGCAATCGCAGCTGTAAATGAAGTAGCAGCAAATTCTCTTCCGTCGGATTATACTATTGATTATTCCGGTTTGACGAGAGAAGAAGTAAATGCAGGTTCGCAGACTATTTTGATTTTTATGTTGTGTATCGTATTTGTTTATTTCTTATTGTCGGCACAATATGAAAGTTTTGTCCAACCGTTTTCCGTAATTTTATCCTTACCGTTTGGAGTAATGGGAGCGTTTTTAGGACAGAAATTATTTGGATTAGAAAACAATATTTATTTCCAGATTGCGCTCATCATGCTCGTTGGATTATTGGCTAAAAATGCGATTTTGATTGTCGAATTCGCACTCCAAAGAAGAAGGCATGGAGAATCTATTGCCATGTCGGCAGTAAATGCAGCAAAAGTGCGTCTCCGTCCGATTCTAATGACATCGTTTGCTTTTATTTTCGGTATGTTACCGTTGGTATTTGCTAGTGGGATCGGAGCAACGGGAAATAAATCCATCGGTACTGGAGCCGCTGTCGGATTGTTGATCGGTACAATTTTCGGGGTTGTTATCATTCCGGTTCTGTATGTAATTTTCCAGTTTTTACAGGAGAAAATCAAACCGGTGAAATTTGAAAAGTTGGAATCAACTGATTCATCACATTCCGCTTAATTTGTTTAGAATTAAATTAGAAATCATTAGAAAATGAAATTATTACAATATATAATCGTTCCGGTTGCTTTGGCAGGTATGACTTCCTGCTTTGTTGCAAAGGATTACGAACGTCCGCAACAGGAAGTCGTTAACGAACAATATTTCCGTACGGATCAAATCTCTCAGGATAGTTTGAGCATAGCTGATTTTTCCTGGAAAGAAATTTTTACTGATGATAAATTGGCGAAGCATATAGAAACGGGATTATCCAATAACATCGACATTCGTGTAGCACTTCTGAATATTGAAGCGGCAAATGCTTATCTGAAACAAGGAAAAGCCGGTTATTTTCCAGTGATAGCAGCAAATGCCAGTTATACGCATTCCACGCAGTCGCTTAATACACAGTTTGGGCAAATCATTGGAGAAAGACAATTTCTGAATCAATATGAACTTTCTGCTAATCTTTCTTGGGAAGCAGATATTTGGGGGAAAATCCGAAGCAACAAACGGGCTTTTGCAGCGACTTATCTTCAATCGGTTTCGGCACATCAGGCAGTAAAATCCAATTTGGTAGCAACTATTGCTTCGACTTATTATCAATTATTGGCATTTGACGAGCAAAAAAGAGTGACTGAAGAAACGGTTGCTAATCGAAAAGAAAGTGTGGAAACGATCCGATTACTGAAAGATGCCGGAAATGTAACGGAAGTAGCAGTAAAACAAACCGAAGCACAATTGCTGAATGCTCAAGCTCTTTTATTGGACATAGATAATAATATCAAATTGCTTGAAAATACTTTTAGCATTCTATTGGGCGAAAATCCAAAAACAATCGACAGAAGTTCGTTGGATAAGCAAAAACTCGATATGGATTTGAAAGTAGGTGTTCCTATTCAACTTTTGAGCAACCGTCCCGACGTGATGGCGGCAGAATATGGATTGATCAATTCATTTGAACTTACCAATGTGGCGAGAAGTAATTTCTATCCTTCGTTTCGTCTGACTGCAAATGGGGGCGTTCAGGGAATCGACATCGATAAATTATTTGATGCCCAATCCCTTTTTGGAAGTGTGGTCGCTTCATTGGCTCAACCGATTCTTAATGGAAGGCAAATTAAAACCCAATACGAAGTGAGCAAAGCTCAACAGGAAATTGCTCTTTTGAATTATAAAAATTTAATTCTCAATGCGAGCAAAGAAGTTTCCGATGCTCTTTATACCTATCAAACGAATGATGAAAAAATAAAATTGAAAGAACAAGAATACGAAGCTTATAAACAAGCGATTGAATTCTCAGAAGAATTACAGGTGTATGGGATGGCAAATTATCTGGAAGTTTTGACAGCAAGAGAAAATGCGCTAAATACACAGTTAGCAGTCATTAATACGGAATTTGGAAGATTAAATGCATTGGTACAGCTTTATCGTGCTTTGGGTGGTGGATGGAGGTAAATCCTGAAAGTAAATTATTTCATAGTTTTTTAATTGAATTGAGAAAGGCGGTTTGGAGACAGATCGCTTTTCTTTTTTGAAAAAAATGAATTGTATAATTCAAATAAGAATTGTACAAATGCTCAACTATTCAAAGCAACTAAAAATTGATCTTGCTACTTTTATTCGGACAGAAGAATTATGAAAAACTAACTTAGGAAAATGAAGAAAGAATTTACATTAAGGAGTTTAAAGATCGTGCTATTCAACAGAGTGAACTTGCAACAAAAACTATGACAAAATATCTAAGATAAACTGCGTATTGTTTATTGATAGGCCAACTATACCCATATTAAACTAAAAATTAATGAAAAACACACTTTCAAATACGTTGTAAGCTTCTATTTATGCGCAAATACTGTTGTTTTTGAGGATGGTTTACTTTCCGATACAGAA
>CALLXZ010000523.1 GCA_937875605.1 uncultured Moheibacter sp. | reverse complement strand
TCATCTTCAAATTAACTCATTTTCAAATTTTCAAATTAAACTATTATCTTTCCGAAAAATGAATTGAATATGTCGTTGAAAAAATTTTCTAACTTAATTCGAACCAAGACCGAATGGCATAACCTGCTGAAATCCACAGACAACTTAAAAGGAAAAGTCATTCAAAATCTGAATTTCACAAACGAACAAATTGATTGGAGTCGTCTGAAAATAAAAGGAACCACGTTTCTAGGTTGCGAATTCTTAAAAAATGATGCAGTTTACATCATCAGTCAAGGCGCATTTGTGTATCCGAAATTTGAGGATTATCCTTTTAATCCGCATCGGAAAAATCTTTATTCGTGGGAAGAGTTGATGGATGGTTATTCGGAAGAATTGGACAACAGTGTCGATTTCAATGTTTACAACCATTTTGTTAAACATAAGTACAATCCGCCGATGGAGGAAGCCATGGCAGAGCGGATTCATGATTATGGGATCGATGTTGCATTGCGAAATATTTTGGAATTTGATGAATTCGGAATGACCGAACGAAAAGTAGTTGGTTTCATGGGTGGACATTCTACCCGACGCGGTTCTGAATATTATATAAAAGTAGCTTTGGCGGCCAAAAGTCTTTCTGAAAAAGGATTTTTTGTAGCAACGGGCGGTGGTCCGGGAATTATGGAGGCCGCAAATTTAGGTGCGTATTTTGGGAATTATTCCGATGAAGAATTGCTCGAAGCCATTGAAATTCTCTCCGATTTGGAATTCACGGAGATTGATCAAAGGGATTATTTGACAAAAAATTACATTCGTCAATCCAAAATTGTTTTGGAAAAATTCCCCAATGGAAAAGAGAATCTAGCGATTCCCACTTGGTTTTACGGGCATGAACCTTCCAATTTATTTGCTTCCTACATTGCGAAATATTTTTCAAACAGCATCCGGGAAGATACTTTGCTGGCGATTTGCTTGTACGGAATTATTTATGCGCCGGGAAGTGCCGGAACAACGCAGGAAATTTTTCAGGAAGCGGCACAAAACCATTATGGAACATTTGGATATTACAGTCCAATGGTCTTTTTAGGTAAAAAAAGATACATAGAAGACACGGCATTATATTCGGTTTTACATCAATTGGCAGCCGGGATGCCTTACAAAGAATTACTTTATCTGACAGACGATCCCGCTCTGGCAGTAGATTTCATAGGAAATCATCCGCCAATTAGGGTGTAAATTTGTGTAGTTTAAAAATTAGTTCTATCTTTGCAGTCCAAATCGCGGGATGGAGCAGTAGGTAGCTCGTCGGGCTCATAACCCGAAGGTCACAGGTTCGAGT
>CALLXZ010000522.1 GCA_937875605.1 uncultured Moheibacter sp. | reverse complement strand
AGTTGTTGATTTCCTGAACGGTATTTCCAATCTCAACCGGAATCGAAAGAATCATCCCTGAAATCGTTGCACGAATTTGAATTGTTGCATATTGCTCCAAGCCTGGTGCAATACCTGTTTGAGCGATTTTATAATTGCTTTGCGCTTCGTTCAGATTTTGCTGCGCCATTTTATAACTTGCAAATGCATTGTCATAATCCTGTTTTGGCAAAACGCCTTGATCATATAAATTTTTAGTTCGGTTGAACTGAATCTGTTCATTGTTCAAAGTAATTCTTGCCGCATTGATTTGTTGTTGCGCCGCATTCAAATTCTGAACATTCGGGATTACTTTCAAAGTTGCAATCAATTCACCTTTCTCTACAATTTCACCCTCTTTTACATGAATTTCAGAAATAACGCCGGAAATGTTGGGTTTGATTTCAATTACTTCACGTGGCTTAACGGCTCCCGTTGCAACTGCCTTGGTCGAAATATCTTTGGTTACTGCCTGCGTCGTTTCATATTTCTGGTTATCTTTTGTACTGGTTTGGTACATGTAAAAGATGGCACCCAAAACCGCGGCAATAAACACAATAATCAATGTGATTTTTACAAACTTTTTCATTCCTTTTCTATCGTTATTCGAAATTCGAAGCTCGAAATTCGCTATTTATTTATTCAAAAATTAATTCAATTCTAAAAAAAATTCTACCTCCCATTTTACTCGTCTCTTAACGCATCAATCGGTTTGATAGCGATGGCGCGCTGAGCAGGAATTAATCCGGCAAACATTGCCATAATTATCATGATTAGTAGCGCAACACTCAAAGTTGTTACATCGACCGAAGCATTTATAAATGGAAATTGATCTTCGCCGCCTGCCGCAACCATTGTATTGATTAAAAATAAAACCAAAGTTGCACCCACAATCCCTGAAAGTCCGGCAATTAGCGTTAAAATAATAGATTCTAAAAGAATTTGCGAACGAATCTGATTTGGAATTGCACCCAAAGCACGACGGATTCCAAACTCTTTGGTTCGTTCTGAAACTGTTATCAATAAAATACTCGAAATCGCAATCACACCCGAAAATAAAGTCAACGCGCCAACTACGATTGCCAACAATTGCAATCCGCTCATGAACGAAAACATTTTCGCCATGTTTTCTCCTAAATTAAATCCGCCAATTGCTTGTGTGTCATCCGGATGAACTCTTTTTCTTTCTTTTAAAAATGTTTTGATTTGTTTTTCGAAATCGACAATATCAACATTATCTTTTGCATTGATAATTACATAATTCACAACACCTTGTCGGTTATAAACCCTTTGAAATGTAGTAAATGGAATATGAATTTCGTTTCGAGGACCAAATGAAATGCTTCCCGTTTTATAAATACCAACAATGGTATAAATTCCCGAGCCGATTTTTAATCCTTTCCCGATCGGATTTACTTCAGCTGAAAAAAGTTCATCTTGAATTTCTTTAGAAATGACACAAACTTTTTTACCGTATTTGATGTCGTCGTCGTCAATAAATCTCCCGTGAATAATCGGTTTTTTAAACAATTCGTTCTGAACCGGATAATCGCCGCCAATCAGATAACTGCTGTGTTTCGCACCATAACTGACCGTTTGTGCAGGTTGCTGGCTTCGTGGTGCAATCATTTGAATTTGAGGAAATTTACCTTTGATTGCTTCTACATCTTCCGTTTTCAATTCCAAAGTTCGTCCGCGCTGATAACCTTCAAACGGAATCGAAGTTTGTTCCATCCAAACAAATAAACTATTGGTAGCCGCATTGGCAAAAATTTTATCAAATCCATTCTGAACGCCACGCGACGCACCCAAAAGTGCCACAAAAAGAAACATACCCCAAGCCACACCAATCATGGTCAGCATCGTTCGCAATTTGTTTTTGCGGATGGCAGCGTAAACTTCAGACCAGGCGTCTCTGTCAAATATTATCCACTTCATCATTTATCGTCTCTTAAAGCATCAATAGGTTTAATTTTCGCAGCATATCGTGCCGGAATGAATCCTGCAAAAAATCCCGCAAAAAATAGAATCAAACAAGCAACCACCAAAGATTCGGTACTCACGCCCGGATTGTAAATGAAATAATCAACTAAACTTTCATTGATGTTTTCCACCAATAAAGTCGCAAGCAAAATTCCGATTACACCAAACAATAAGGTAATCACAATCGCTTCCTGCATAATCAAAGTAATGATATTTACCGGTGTGGCGCCCAATGCTTTTCTGATTCCTATTTCTTTGGTTCGTTCTTTCACACTGAAAACCATAATGTTACCAATACTCACAATTCCTGCAATCAGACTTCCGCCACCAATTACAAATACGATAATTGTTAGTACGAAAAAGAAAGCATTTGTATCACTCATTTGTTCGGATGAATCCCAAATTCGGATTCCGTTTTCATCAGTCGGACTTACAGAATGTCTTGATTTCAAGCCTAATTTTACTTCATCAGCAAATTCTTTCATTTCACTTGTGGACAA
>CALLXZ010000521.1 GCA_937875605.1 uncultured Moheibacter sp. | reverse complement strand
TTCCCAGATGGTTCAATCCTTCCAATGCCATTCCTGAAACGATAGATGCATCACCTATCACAGCGATATGTTTATTACTTTTACCTTGGATTTGGTTGGCAAAAGCCATTCCCGTAATCGCAGAAATAGAAGTGGACGAATGTCCCGTTCCAAACACATCAAATTCGCTTTCTTCACGAGCCGGAAATCCGGAGATCCCTTTTAATTGGCGAAACGAATCAAAATTGTTTTTTCTTCCGGTCAGAATTTTGTGCGGATAAGATTGGTGTCCCACATCCCAAATTAAAAGATCTTCCGGTGTATCGTAAAAATGGTGCAGAGCAATGGTCAATTCCACAACGCCGAGACTTGCTCCCAAATGCCCAGGTTTTACCGAAAGTGTATCTAATATGAACTCACGGATCTCTTCTGAAAGATAGAGAAGTTGTTCTCGGTTCAATTGACGCAATTCCTGCGGAGAGTTGATATGGGAAAGCAATGATTTCATTTCTGCTGTAAAAGTAGGCAAAACCGAATTGACAAATCACTTATTTTGCTGCTTTTACACGTCCCCAGTTTTCTCCTTTTTTAATCCGCAATATTTGGGTTTCCGTCACTTTAAACATTCGAACCAGCTGTTTCATGGATTTTCCTTCGTTCAACAATTTTTTCAGGTACATCACCTTGGTTTCCGTGAGTTTGGAATTGTTTTCAGAAGGGAAAAAACGGTTTTTTCGTTTTTTATAATCAGCGATGACGTAAGGACTGCTCTGCTGATGTTCCATATTTTCTTCCAGGGTCATCCATTGGAGATTGGAAGGGCGGTTGTTGTATTTGTTAAAATCAAGATGCGCTACCAATTTATCTTTTATATCGGTTTCAGATAGAAAATATTCCGCAACCAAACGATGCACAAGTGCTTGATAATAAATCGTCCGGAGTTTACTGTCTTTTTTCAGGAATTTGTCTTTTTCCTTTTGAATTTTTTCCAGCTCCCGTTGTGCTTCATTGAACTGATCGACTGTTCCTTCTATGTCTAACTTTTTCAATTCTTTCTTTAAATCCCTGATTTCTTGTAAGAACTTATTTAAAATCAATTGGTCTTTCTCTTTTCGGGGTTTGAAGAATTTTAAACGAATCACTCTGTAACCGTTCGTTTCGCTTCCGTTTAATAAATTAATTCCTTTGGATGTGATGGATCTTAGTCTTCCTAAATTGGAAATTTCCAGTTGATAATCTTTTGCATAAGGGTTTTTTAAATCAACGGTTTTCCATTCTTCTCCTATAAAACTTTGAAATTCTTCCTGCATAATATTCCTTCTCTAACATTTGTAGAATTAAGATTGATAATGATAGTTTTAGGTGGAAATGGCAAACAAATGTACAAAACAAAAATAAACAGCTTATATTTGTGCGTCAATAAATAGAAATTTTATGTTTCAGATTGGCGACACTCTGATCTCTGAAGAAATACTTTCCGAAGAATTTGTCTGTAACTTGACTAAGTGTAAGGGAATTTGCTGCGTGGAAGGTGATTCAGGGGCTCCTCTGGATGAAGAGGAACTTCCCATTTTAGATGATATTTACGAAAATGTCAAACCCTTTCTCCGTCAGGAGGGAATTGCTGCTATCGAAAAATCAGGTAAATACGTACGTGATGTGGATGGCGAATGGGTAACACCTCTCGTAAATGGTGCCGAATGCGCCTATGTCATCTTTGACGAAAAGGGAATTACTAAATGTGGCATCGAAAAAGCATATGAAGAAGGTGCGGTTGATTATAAAAAACCGATTTCCTGTCACCTGTATCCGGTTCGGCTGAAAGAATACAAAAAATTCACAGCGGTAAATTACCATGTTTGGGATATATGTTCAGATGCCTGCACGTTAGGAAAGGAATTAAAAGTGAACGTCGTTCATTTCCTGAAAGATGCACTTATCCGCAAGTTCGGACAAGAATGGTACGATGAACTCTTAGAAATTGATAAAGAATACAAAGACCGTAAGAATAAAAGACGATGGTTTTAATTGAATTAATTTTACAATAATATAAATACCCATTAACAATTTTGCAAACCAACTGATATAAATTCAGGGTATTATTCCTGATTTTTGGGAAAACAATTAAAGAATAAACAAAAAAGAACAGATGAATCACAATATAACACGAGCAAGACAATCTACAACGGCAATCGACCGGCTATACATAACCATGCGGCATATGTTTCACCGCGGAACTTACCGTCCGACAGGACAATCAGGAAAAATGATTCAGGATTTGCTTTTACAGTTAAATCCGGAAATTTACGGCTCTATGGCGGATGCTGAAAAAGTAGAAATAAATGGTTTGATGTACGTGCTGGATCGTCTTCCGGAAGGAATTACCGAAACACCGTATGTTCATTTTACTTCGAATGAAGGAGTTGATTTCACAAAATTCAAACCCATCATTCCGCCGAAAAGAAGAAGAATCTGCTACCGTGTAGATGCAGATCAAATGAACATTGAGGTAACCCGGGGACGCTCAGAAATCTATGATACGCTTACGCATTTAACCTTTTTATATAACGAATCCGATAAAATCCGGGCAAAAGCGTATAACAAACAAACCCAAAAAAATAGCCGTGTTTGGGAGAAAATAGAAGAAGTTGCGCTAAGCGAAAACAAACTTTCCATTAAAGAAAGAGACGTTGCTTTGATGCACTTATCAACTATTTTAGGACGAACTTTTAATGAAACCCAAATTGCCTATAAATATTTCGGAACCGAAACCGATAAGGATAAATTTTTCAGAATTATTTACTGGATGGGAAAAACATCTCAGCAGGATTTGTCCGCTTTTAAAAGAAGAGAAATTACATTTTCGCCGATTTTAAGAGAACGGATCGGTCACCACATAGTGGGAGAAAAGTGGGCCAATACGATCAAAAAAGTATTGTTGGAACAAAATCTGATTCACCGTCCGTTGCATATCATCAGTGCCAATATGCATAGTGTCTCCAATATGCTGTATGCGTTTGAAGCATTGAAAAAAGAGTTTTCTACAACCGGAGAGTTTGATACTTATAAAGAACTTTCTTCTACCAAGAACAAGGCACTTCGGGAATCGGTTCAGAATTATTCCCATAAAAACGGGTTGACGTTTATTCCTGATTCTTCAGGAACAAACATTGATATTCAAATAATTGATTTACAGAAAGTTAATTTGAAAAATACGGCTTTTTCGAAATTGGAAAAATCGCCGGATGATGTTTTATTGGTGATGGATTATGCATTTGGGGAGCAGGCATTTGAAGTAATGGATGAATTGTTAAAACCCTATAAAACCAAAAGTTCAAGCACCATGATGAACGTTAGTTCGGTTTCCATCATGGGAAAAGCCGGGATTTTATGTGGTAAAAAAGGGGACATCATGGTGCCGACTTCGCATATCGTGGAAGGACCAACGGACAATTATGTATTTGATAATGAATTAAAAGCAGAGGACTTTCAAAAAAGTCGATTGGGAGTGTTTGAAGGGCCAATGGTTACCGTTTTGGGTACTTCGCTTCAGAATAAAGACGTATTAGAATACTTTAAAAATTCTTCATGGAAAGCCATCGGGCTGGAAATGGAAGGAGGCCACTATCAAAAAGCCATCCAGATTGCTTCAAAAATTCGTAGTCACATTTCGCCAGATGTGAAAGTCATGTATGCTTATTATGCTTCTGATAATCCGTTGGAAACAGGAAGCACCCTGGCTTCAGGAGGATTAGGACTGACGGGTGTGAAGCCGACTTATTTGATTACAAAAATGATTTTGAAGAAAATTTTTGACATTTAATTTATCCTGATGAAATTCAAGTTTATTCTATTGGTGATTTTTCTCATACTATCGGTCGAAGCATTTGCCTGGGGTACGACCGGACACCGGGTGGTAGCTGAAATCGCAGAAAATCATCTCTCCTGTAAAGCCAAACGACAAATCAAAAAAATCATTGGAGATCAAAAATTAGCCTATTGGGCGAATTATCCGGATTTTTTGAAGTCAAATCCCGATTGGAAAATGGCAGACCCCTGGCATTATATTAACTTTCCTGAAGGACTAAATCGAGTGGATTTTGATAAAGAATTGGAGAGTTCATCCAATGAAAATTTATACAAACGAACCTTAATCATCATAGAAGAATTAAAAAATCATAAAAATAATTCGATAGAAAAAAACCAAGAAAATCTATATTTTTTACTCCATTTGATTGGCGATGCGCACCAACCTCTGCACATAGGACGTGAAGAAGATTTAGGGGGAAATAAAATTCAGTTAGAATGGTTTCGGGATGCTACAAATTTACATTCGCTTTGGGACTCAAAACTAATTGATTTTCAACAATACAGCTATACAGAATACGCTGAAGTTTTGGATTTTCACGATAAAAAATTCAATAAAACTCTAACAGATGGAAATCTGAACAATTGGTTGTATGATTCGTATCAAAAAGCCGAACATATCTACGCCAATGCAAAATCTGATGATAAATTATCGTTTAAATACAATTATGACAACGTAGCTACTTTAGAAGAACAATTGCTCAAGGGAGGTTTACGTTTGGCAAAGGTTTTAAATCAGGTTTTCGGGTGATTTTATTTATAAAAATAAAAAAGCACCTTTGAGGCATTGCTTCAAAGATGCTTTTTTGAGGAAACTATTTATTTTACTTTTTTATAATTTTAAAGGTTTCGATTTGACCCCCTTCCAGTTTTACTCTTACTAAATAGATTCCTGAATTTAAAGAACTTAAATCTATCTGTTTCGCTGTAATATTCATTTCTATAAATACTTTCTGCCCTGACATGTTGAACACGGAAATCTCTTCCACATTCTTTTTGGAAGATATGTTCAATATGTTCTCAGTCGGATTTGGATAATAGGAGAATGTTTGTGTGTTTAAATTGTTTATGCCCAAAGTACCTAC
>CALLXZ010000520.1 GCA_937875605.1 uncultured Moheibacter sp. | reverse complement strand
ATATCGGTTATAAATTTAATCAACTAAAAAATCCTAAATCAGGTGATAAAATTTTAGATTATGGCTGTGGAGCAGGAGACTTTTTGGTGTATGCAAAAAATAAAAAGCTAAGGGTTTTTGGGGTTGAGCCAAATCCTGCGGCTCTGGAAATTACAAGAAAAAAGTTAGGGTTTGATTCTGCAACCGATTTAAAAATTGCCGAGTTAGATGAGCAATTTGATTTCATCACTTTGTGGCATGTTTTAGAACATATTCCTGATTTGGAAAACTTCATTCCCCAATTGAAATCAAAATTAAAAGAGAGTGGAATCTTATACATTGCCGTTCCGAATTTCGAATCGTTTGACGCAAAATTTTATAAAAAATATTGGGCTGCTTATGATGTGCCGAGGCACCTTTGGCACTTTTCTCCAGAGAGCTTTGAAAAGTATTTTAACAGTTTTGGTATGAAAATTGAAAAAAGACAAGCATTGTGGTTTGACAGCTATTATGTGAGTATGCTTTCGGAACAATATAAGAAAACACCTCTTGGAATTTTGAGAGCTCTAATTATTGCAAGTATTTCAAATACCATGGCGGTTTTTACCGGAAACTATTCTTCCGTTATTTATCAGATCACAAAAACTTAAAATAAAAGTGACTAATTAACTTTCTATGGGTCGAACAAGCATGGGGTCGGATTTTCTGAAATCTTTGTTTAAATCGAATTTATAGAGGTCAGTTTTTTGATAATATATAACACAAATTAAACAAACTATGAAATCACACATTCAAAAACTTAAAAATTCATCCTGTATGAAAAAAAGTAAAAATCTAATGTTCGCATTTTTTGCCTCAATTTTTTTATTGGCATCCTGTAACAATTCAAAAGTTGTCGCAGATAATGAGAAATTAATGAGAGGAGACTGGACTGTTACAAATGTTTCGGTTGATGGAATCAATCAGTCTTATGTGGACATTACCGTTTTTGATGAGGCGAAAACAAAATGTTATGTGGGAAGTGCTTGGCATTTGGTCCAAAATAACGCAACCGGAAATTACACAGTTAATGCCGGAGGAGATTGTCCTTCCGGAACAACAAAAATCAAATGGTTTATCACCGAAGAAAGTGGTCAATATTATTTCAACTTCAAAAAAATATACGAAGGAGAAAGACCTAAAAATGTCGTAGATGGCTATAAAATGAGAGTTTCTTCCAATACCGGTTCAACCATTGTTTTGGTTCAGGACTTGATGTTTGAAGGAAAGCCAATTAGTGTAAATTATACATTTCAAAAAAATTCTTAATAACCTAAAAATAAAATAGTTATGAAATATTTAAATCTTAAAATCACAACCGTATTAATTTCTGCAGGATTATTATTATCCAGTTGTGAAGCTGTACAAAACACCAACCATACACAAAGAGGTGCCGCTGTAGGAGCTACTTCAGGAGCTGTAATCGGAGGTGTTTTAGGAAACAATGTAGGAAGTGGAGACAACGCTGTTTTAGGTGCAATTGCAGGGGCTGTAATTGGTGGAGTTGCCGGAGGTTTGATCGGAAACCGAATGGATAAACAAGCTGAAAAAATTGAAAATACGCTTCCCGGCGCTGAAGTTGTGAGAACTGCTGAAGGAATTCAGGTTATCTTAGACGAGCAGTCAGATGTTCGATTTGAATACAACAAATCAGATCTGACAGCACAAGCAAAAACAAACTTGGATAAATTGGTAGCGGTTTTTAACGAATATCCGGATACAGACATCATGATTGTTGGGTATACCGATGCCATTGGTTCCGATGCTTATAACCAAACTTTATCGGAAAAAAGAGCGGCATCAGTCGTTAGTTATTTGAAAACAAAAGGAATTACTAATTCACGGCTTTCTTCTATCGGACAAGGTAAAAGCAATCCGAGAGGTGATAATTCAACAGATGCGGGTAGAGCGCAAAATCGTCGTGTAGAATTTGCTATTACTGCCAATGAAAAAATGAAGCAAGATGCTCAAAATCAAGCAGGAAAATAATTGAATCAAAATTATTGTTTAGAAAAGGCGTCGGGACTTCCGGCGCTTTTTTTATTG
>CALLXZ010000519.1 GCA_937875605.1 uncultured Moheibacter sp. | reverse complement strand
CTTTGGTAAGTTTGTTTGACGTCAATTCTTTAATTGCTTTGTCCCATTTTTTACCGGAAAGACCTGATTGAATTTTCAAATCATTCAAATCCGTTCTTCCGATTTTACCTAAAAGCTCAAACACAGCTTTAGCCTCTTCACTCAAAGCAACTGCCTTTTTCTCAGGCTTCATTTGAGGGAAAAATAAAACTTCTTGTATCGAAGGATTATTGGTCAGAAACATGATCAATCTATCCATCCCGATTCCCAATCCTGAAGTAGGGGGCATCCCGTATTCCAAAGCACGCAAGAAATCCTGGTCGATGAACATCGCTTCGTCATCGCCTTTTTCAGACAATTTCATTTGTTCTTCAAAACGTTCTCTTTGGTCGATTGGGTCATTTAATTCCGAATAAGCATTCGCGATTTCTTTCCCACAAACCATCAATTCAAAACGCTCCGTCAAACCTTCTTCAGTTCGGTGTTTTTTGGTAAGTGGACTCATTTCAACAGGATAATCCGTGATAAAAGTCGGTTGGATGAAGTTCCCTTCACACTTTTCACCGAAAATTTCATCGATTAATTTTCCTTTACCCATCGTTTCATTTACGTCGATTCCCATTCCGAGCGCAGCCGTTCTCAATTCCTCTTCTGACTTTCCTTTGATGTCAAAATCTGTGAATTTCAAAATAGCTTCACGCATCGAAACGCGTGGATAAGGCGCCTTCCATTCAATTTCATGTTCGCCAAAAGTTGATTTCGAAGAACCATTGACCGCAATCGCGCATTGTTCCAGCAACTGTTCGGTAAAATCCATCATCCAGTTATAATCCTTGTACGCAACATAGATTTCCATTGCGGTAAATTCCGGATTATGCGTTCTGTCCATCCCTTCATTTCTGAAGTTTTTTGAGAATTCATAAACCCCGTCAAATCCACCAACAATCAACCTTTTCAGATACAATTCATTCGCAATTCTCATGTACAATGGAATGTCCAAAGCATTGTGATGCGTCATAAATGGACGCGCCGCAGCACCACCCGGAATCGCTTGTAAAATTGGTGTTTCGACTTCGAAATAACCTTTTTCATTGAAGAAATTACGCATCGCATTAAACAACTTCGTTCTTTTTACAAAAATTTCTTTCACCTGCGGATTCACTACCAAATCTACATAACGCATTCTGTATCTCAATTCCGGATCCGTAAAAGCATCGTGTACATTTCCTTCATCATCGGTTTTTACCACTGGAAGCGGACGCAAAGTTTTTGCAAGCAAAGTCAATTTGGTTACATGAACCGAAATTTCGCCCACTTTTGTTTTGAATTCATATCCTTCTATCCCGATGAAGTCCCCGATGTCCAACAACTTTTTAAACAAAACATTGTAAGCCGTTCCTTCCTCATCTGTCGAAATATCATCACGCGAAACATAAATCTGAATCCTTCCCGTACTGTCCTGCAACTCGGCAAAAGAAGCTTTTCCCATAACCCGAACACTCATCAAACGCCCTGCGATCTTCACCTGCTTCTTCTCTTCATAGTTCTTATGAATTTCTTCTGCAGTAGAAGTTACCTCAAATTCCGCAGCCGGATAAGGCTCAATGCCCATCTCCTGCAACTGCTCCAATTTCTCACGACGAATGATTTCTTGTTCTGTTAATTGCATTTTTTTAATTTTCAACGTGCAAAAATAAGGAATTAGATTGGATAACAGCTTTCAGGTTTTGAAAACCTGAAAGGTCTAAAATATTATCAAATTCAAAATTAATCTATTTAAAATGAAAAGAATAAATTTACTTCCTTTCCCACAATTCATTTCCAAGATATAAATCATTTAAAATCTGGTCATAATTTTTCATAGCATTGTCACCATTCATAAAAATTAAATATCCGTTTTTTGATTTTGGAAACATAATCGCAAGCGTATTCACGCCTGGGTCTCTGCCTGTATGGAAAAGTGCATATTCATCCTCACTAAATCTCGTCAAGATTTCCCATCCCAAACCAAAATATTCACTATCCTTAACGGTAGATTGTTTTGTCTGCATTTCCTGAAATAATTTATCAGAAATTCCCGCGCCATTTATCACATAAGTCATGAAATTCCCATAATCTTCAACCGTCGACAAAAGATTTGCAGCAGAATTGGCTTCGTAATATTTTTCAGTTGGAATTAAATTCCCATCGATATCAAAATTTTTAGCATAGCGCGATTCATCCATTTTCTCATCCCACCAAAATCTTGTGTCTTTCATTCCGGCTGGTTTGAAAAGGTATTCCTGCGCCAGTTCCTCAATACTTTTTCCTAATTTATTCTCAACGGCTTTTCGCAAATATTCAAAACCTTCGCCTGAGTATTGATATTTCGTTCCCGGCTCAAATTGAAATTCAAGTTTATTCGATTCATTCAAATAACGCCAGTTTGGGAATCCGCTTTGGTGCGAAAGTATGATTCTTGGCGTCAACTTTTTATGCCAATTATTAGTTTTGACGTCAGAATCAATCCAATATTTATGCAACGGTTCATCCAAACCAATCAAACCTTTGTCAATCAATTTCAAAATGGTCATGGCAAAAATGGGTTTAGTTAACGAAGCAACTTTAAAAATTGTGTTATAAGGCGCAGTATTTTCTTTGTCTAAAGTTCCGTAAACATCAACTTTAGTCAATTTCCCATTTTCAATGATACCGATTCCCATCGCTGGAACATTGCTTTCCTGAAGAATTTTATCAAATTTATTGATTGTCTGATTTTCAGCTTTTGGCTCATGATGGTCATAACTTAAAATATCAGTCAGTTTCCAAATATTATTTTCTTTTGTCCAAACCGAAGTGAACTTTGCCGTTCCACCATGCACATCTTCCTTTCCTTTTTCCCTGATGTAAAAATGATGAATGCCCGATTGAATGGCTCCATACAAAACATAATTATTGTAAAGCGGAAAAACTTCGAGCGTTTCCGGTTGTAATTTTCTGATGGGTTTTTGAATTGAATTTCCGCAAATGTTATTTTTGGTTCTTTCAAGAAAAACTTTCCTATCCTGAAATCCTCCAACATCATGGTAAAATTTCAAATTTTCAGAAACTTTACTTTCCATGTATGGAATATCACATTGGTTAAACCCTCTTTCAAAAAACAAACTGTCCTCTTTTTTTAGTTCAAGAAATAGGGGAGAATCGATTGCAATTTGTGCGTTTAAATTCAAGATTGAACTCAGGAAAATCAAGCTCAATAAAATTAGTTTTGTCATTTCAGTAATTTTCCTGCAAAGATTATTATTGTAAGAATTTTAACCTAAAAATTTGCCCGACAATAACCCGCCAATCGCCCGACAGGATTTATACAATGCTGAAATTCAGCTTGAAATACAGTTTTTTGTTTCTGTCAATTTCTGCAGTATTTCTCAGAATAATGAACACATTTAAAAGCACCAAAATGACCATTACAATCATCGTAAATGGATTTCCAAGCGAAAACCAATTTTTGATAAGTGCACCCAACATAAATAAAATAACCGAAGCAATCGTCCATAAAATCTGAACAGTAATCAGTTGTTTTGTAAGAGAATTATTTTGTTTCAAAACAAACATCAAAATTAAAGGAACGATGATATTTGCGGGTGGGAAAACCGTGAGTGGGAGAGAAGAAAGGTTGATGATTTTCAGTAAGGAATAATTGATTTCAGGAGTTTCAACTTCGGGTGTAGCAACGATTTCTTCCTCTATAGTCAACAGTTCTTTTTCTTCAATTCCTAAAGTTTTAGCCAGGATTTTCAGCGTTTGACCTTTGGGTTCAGTTCCCGCTTCGATGCGCTGAATCGTCCTTACAGAAATGCCCGATTGCTCAGTTAATTCTTCCTGAGTCAGATTTAGTTTTTCTCTGTAAGCTTTTAATTTGGACATCTTTTGACTGTGAAAATTTCGTCAAAATTAGAAAAATTAAACAATTAATTTCCCACGAAATCCTCTTGCACCATAATAAGAATCCGCGCCATTGTGGTACATAAATGTCCTTCCATAACGTTTGTCACAAAAGATAGCGCCGCCCTTTTTTCTGATGTCTTCAGGCGTTTTTACCCAACTCGAAGTTTTCAAATCAAAATCACCCAATTCTTGTAAGTTTCTGTATTCCTCTTCAGTCAAGATTTCAATACCGATTTCATTCGCAACATCCATAGCCGAATTCGCTGGTTTATTAGCTTTTCTAGCATCCAAAGCAGCACGGTCGTAGCAATAACTTCTGCGTCCTTTTGGGCTTTCAGCAGCACAATCGTAGAAAGTAATTTCTCCCGATTTTTTATCATAAGCAACGACATCAGGTTCGCCTTCCGTCAGTTCCATTTCGTCTAAAATGTAAAGTTTCTCGGGACTTGCTTCCAGTCTTTTTAGCACATCATCCCATTTCACATCTTTGTGACGGTTCATGTTTTTTTCAAAACGGATTTTTAATGTTTGGATTAATTCTTCCTGTTCTTTTGCTGATAAAGTTTTTGGTTTGCCCATGATCCTATTTTCTTGAAAGTAAAATTAAACCATTTTTATTCAAGTTTAAAATTTAATCCAATAACAAAAAAGAGGTACAAACACACCTCTTTTTTAACTTATATTTTTTGTTTTCTAATAAACCTGAAGATATTATTTCTTTGCCTTTACATTCAATTCGATGTAAACTTCCTGAGAAATCCCCCAATCTTTCACGTCTCCTTCAGCACCGTAAGTCAATCCCCAGTCTTGTCTGTTGATCGTGAAGTTTGATACTAAAGAAACCTCAGTTTCAGACACAGTTACTTTTGCAGGGAAAGTCACGTTCACAGTTTTATCTTTCAAAGTCAAGTTTCCGCTTACCATTTGGTTAGCATCTGCGATATTACTTTTGTCTTTCGTAGCATCAAATGCAGTCACACCAGTGATTTCAAACTTCGCCGTCGGATATTTATCAACCTCGAAGAAATCAGCATTTTTCAAATGTCCATCCAAATCAACAGAAGTTTTTCCACCGCTTTTCGCAGTATCTACCGCCGTAGGATCTGTTGTCAAAGAATTCATGTCAATTGTAAAAGAACCACTTGTTACAGCACCATTCTCAGCAGAAATAGTTCCCGTACTTTTCACAGTTCCAAATCTCGGATCCAATCCACCTTTGTGGTAAGCTTTCCATTTCAAAGAGCTGCTAGCCTCATCAAGAGCATAAGTCACGCCTGTTTCCGCAGCCACTTCTTGTTCAGTTTGAGTGGTCGATTGATCACTGTTTGAGTCTTTACAAGAAATCATAAAACTACCGGCTGCAAAAGCCAAAATCATTACTTTTTTCATTTTAAATAAAATTATATTTCTAATTATGGCTGCAAATCTAAAGTCTATTCAGTTTACAATCGCTATTGATTTCCTTTTAGAAACTAGTTTCCTTAAGGAAACTAGCAGTAGATTTTATAACTTTGCAGACTAATTTTGCAATGAAATTAATTCAAAATGAAAAAAGAAGCCGTTATCAACAAATCTGAAGCTTGCAAAAGCCGAATTATTGCCATCACAGATGCCATGGAAGTGCTTTCTGGTAAATGGAAATTTCATATACTCGGTACGTTGATTCGCGGAGAACGCCTTCGTTTTATGGATTTATTGCGAGAAGTAGATGGAATCGGTTCCAAAATGCTTTCCAAAGAATTACAAGACATGGAAATCAATCACCTCGTTAGCCGTACCGTCCTCAACACCAAACCCGTAACCGTCGAATACGAAATCACCGAATTCGGTAAAACACTCGCACCCATAATAGAAGAAATTGCCAATTGGGGCATCGCTTATAGGAAAGCAATCATAGAAAGCTAACAAATCACCTAATTAAACATTCGAGCGAGACCCCCGTGCTGCCCTTTGATAGGGCATCTCGGCGGTCGGGCTATCCGCTCACACTCCTCGGTCTGCCAGTGCTCTGCACCACCAGTCCTGCGAGGTAACCGCTACTATCCCTCTCGCAAATCCAACTCATTTATAAAAATTAACCCCCATTTCCAAAATCCAAAATTCCTCCCAAAAGCGCAGAGACCCACCCGCAGAAATTAATATTACCATACAAAATCAGCGCAATCAGCGGGAAAAAGCATCCATCATCTGTCACACAGAGCTAGCCTGTACTGAGCGAAGTCGAAGTATCGAAGTGCATCCTTCCATCTTCCCACCAATTTCACTACTTTTGAAACCTTTTCAAAACAATAAAATGACGATAACCCAATACATCCAACAACAGGTTCAAGTTTCTCCAAAACAAATTGACAACACCATTCAATTACTCAATGAAGACTGCACGATTCCCTTCATTTCCCGTTACCGTAAAGAGATGACCGATAATTTAGATGAAGTTCAGATTTCATCAATCGCCAAATTAAAATTGAATTTTGAAGAATTAGAGAAACGCAAAGCCTCCATCCTAAAATCCATCGAAGAACAAAATGCCTTAACGCCTGAATTACAACAAAAAATTCAAAATTGTTTCGACGAAAACTTGTTAGAAGATTATTATTTACCCTACAAAAAGAAAAAGAAAACCAAAGCCACCGTCGCCAAAGAACAAGGACTCGAACCTTTGGCAAAAATCATCATGAAACAAAATCCGATTCGTGATTTGGAGGAATTGGCTGACCGTTATTTAAATGATGAAGTGAATTCCATCGAAGATGCCATCCAAGGTGCAAAACACATTATGGCTGAGTGGATTAACGAAAACGAACGTGTCCGAAACCAACTCCGTAGAAAATTCAATTACGAAACCATCATTGCTTCTAAAGTCGTTAAATCCAAAAAAGAAGAAGAAAACGCACAGAAATTTTCCCAATATTTTGATTTTTCAGAACCATTGAAACGATGTGCACCGCACAGATTATTGGCAATTCTCCGTGGAGAAAACGAAGGCTTCCTCAAAGTTTCGGTGGATATAGAAAAACAAATTGCAATAGAAATCATTGAAAATTTAATCATCCGAACGAATCAATCTGAATTGGTGGAAATCATGGAAGATGTCGTTCAGGATGCTTATAAAAGACTGCTCGAACCATCATTGGCAACGGAACGATTAAACGAAGCAAAATTCCAAGCCGATAAAAATTCGATTCAGGTTTTTGCCAATAACCTGAAACAATTATTACTGGCTGCGCCTTTGGGCGAGAAACGGATTTTGGCAATCGATCCGGGTTATCGATCCGGCTGTAAGATTGTTTGCTTAGATGAAAAAGGAGATTTGCTCCACAACGAAACCGTTTATCCGCATGCACCTCAAAATGAAAAGCAGCAAGCTTCCAGCAAGATAAAATCTTTGGTCAATGCCTACCAAATCGAAGCAATTTCAATCGGAAACGGAACCGCTTCACGTGAAACGGAAAATTGGATTCAGAATATTCCATTTGACAGAAACCTAAAAGTTTTTGTGGTCAATGAAGCAGGAGCTTCGATATATTCGGCTTCCAAAATTGCACGGGATGAATTTCCGCAATATGATGTAACAGTTCGTGGCGCGGTTTCCATCGGTCGACGTTTGGCTGACCCTTTGGCTGAACTGGTGAAAATCGAACCTAAATCCATTGGAGTAGGACAGTACCAACACGATGTTGACCAGAAATTACTCAAAGATGAACTCGACGAAACCGTCATGCTTTGTGTAAATAAAGTAGGCGTAAACCTGAATACCTCAAGTAAACATTTACTCAATTATGTTTCGGGAATAGGAGAGAAGATGGCAGAAAACATCGTGAATTACCGTTCAGAAAACGGACAATTCAGTTCACGAGAAACATTGAAAAATGTGCCGAGATTGGGTGGGAAAGCATTTCAGCAGGCATCTGCATTTTTGAGAATTCCCAATGGTGAAAATCCTTTGGACAATTCTGCCGTACATCCTGAATCGTATAAATTGGTTGAAAAAATTGCAAAAGATCTAAAAATTTCTACCAAAGAATTGATTGGAAATGAAGCTTTGATTGCGCAAATTGATTTGAATAAATATGTTTCGGAAAAAGTAGGATTACCCACGCTGAAAGATATTCTGGAAGAATTGAAGAAACCAGGATTAGACCCGAGAAAGAAAGCGGTAATGGTTCAGTTTGATAAAAATATCAAAAACATAGAAGACCTGAAAACCGGAATGAAACTGCAGGGAATCATCAACAACATTACCAATTTCGGATGTTTCGTGGACATCGGTATCAAACAAAGCGGGCTCGTTCACATCTCAAAAATCACCAAAGAATTTATTTCAGATGTCAATCAAGTTGTTCATCTCAATCAAATCGTGGAAGTTACTGTTACCGAAGTGGATGTGGAAAGGAATAGGATTCAGTTGTCGATGGTAAATTAAATTATTTTAATATTAAAATTGATTCCAAAATTCGTCGCTTTGTTGATCCATATCCAAATCATCATTATAATGTGACCAATCAGTTTCGTCTATAAAATCTGAAGATGTGTAATCTTTATGTTTATTTAATTTATGTGAAAAAAGAATTTCAGAAGATAATTCATAATCCAAAATACAATCATGATTAAATAAATCCAAAACTAAAACTTTACAAGTGTAACCAAAAAACTCTTTTTCTACATTTCCAATATAAACACCTTTATCTATGATTCCGTTTTTATATAATTGGGGATAAATTTCTTTGTAAAATATTTCGTCTATATGAATATGGTCTTCATTAAATTTTTTATTAGGATATTCGTTTGGATTTGTAATAATAATCTCATCAGTTGAATTTATATCAACCAATTTAAGCATCAATTTTTTATCTTCATAAAATTTTTTCAAATAAAATTTAGTGCCTAAAAATTCTATAGGTTTTTTATCATAAGATGAATTTCTTAAGATTTTTAAAGACTTTCCTATCAATGAATTTATATTATAATATCGATTGTTGTTAAACCATCTAAAGCCTTTTAGTTCTGTATTTATTACAACCTCTTGATCCATTCTAATGCTTTCAATTAATCCAAAATTTTTCTCATGGAATTCGATTAAATAATAATTTCCATCCATAAATAGTTCAATTTTTTGTTTTTTGAAAAATTTAAAAGGATTGTGTGTTTCATATAATGATTCTACATCATTAATTTTGGTAATAATTCCACTTAATTCAAAATTCATAAAGCCAATGCTGTTAATTATTTTGTCTAATTCTAAAACCTGATTCTGTAAAATAATATTTAATGGAAGGATCCTTTTTTCTAGAATTTGAAATTAAGTGAACAATAGATAATACACTTCCCCCTTTTTTATCATAATTTACTTTGAAAAATGACATATCAACTCCCACATAATTTTCTAAATCATAAATATCAGGTGCATATGTCTCATAAAACGAACCACTTTCATCAAAGCCAGTATCTTTTAGTTTTAACGGACCATATTTAGAATTGGATTTATAGTAATTATCAAAAATATTCATATATCCTTTATCCATTCTAAAATTAATTTCTTCTTCACCCATTGTTATATTATTTGAAGATGAATAGTATGTTGTTGTTTCAGGGAAATATTGACAAAATACATTTAAAGTTAGCATACTTAAAATAAGCAAAAATATGTTCTTCATAGGTTATAGAGTTTTAAAGTAGCTAATTTACTTAAATTAATTAGTATTTAATTTTAGATACTTTAATTACATTGATCATAAGAGCATAATATTATTAGTTGATTGGTAAAATAAAACCTGTTTCTTCGTAAAATAACATCTCCAATCTCATTCAGTTGTTGATAGTAGAATAAGTCTTCTATAAATCAATCGAAATTTTCACTTTACCACCCAATCCTTTTTCTACAATATCATATAAAGTTTTGAGTGTGAGATTGCTTCCGTTATTTTCAATCTTTGAAATGTATTCACGTTTTTTGTCTATCAAATCAGCCAATTGTGCTTGAGTCAATTGCTTGTCTTCACGTGCTTTACGCAAAAGTAATCCGATTTTGAAAGACTCAAAACCTCTGTCTAACTCGTCGCGTCTTTCCGTTCCTTGATTTCCGTAAACCTTGTCTTTAATTTCTTTCCAACTTTTAGTTTCCATTTTCTTGTGATTTTTGATCATAATATTCAACCATAATTTTCAAAGCTTTTTCAATCTCATTTTTAGGAGTTTTCTGCGTTTTCTTTTGAAAACCATTCATCAAAACAACAAATTTATCACCATCAAAAAAGCAAAATACCCTCCAAATATTGGAACCCAATTGAATCCTCGCTTCATACAAGCCGTCCGTTCCTACAATAAATTTTAAATAATTAGAAGGAACACGTTCGAGCGTTTCAATTGCTTCAATTATCTTGAAAATTTTATTCTGAACTTTTTCAGGTTGAGACCTTAGAAAATCCTCAAAGTAATTTTTAAAAGCTATGACTTCTCTAACTTTCATTTTGCAAATGTAATATAAAAGTTACATTTGTCAATAGTTTTAATTCAAATCTGCTTTTCCGTCAAATAACGCCAATACCTTTTCGGAACGTGTTGGATGTGGAGTTTTGTGTTTTTCCGCTCTATGATGTTAGTGCTTTTGAAATAATCTTTCCAAAGTTGCTGGTAAAGGTTTTCGTTTTTATCAATGAAAATTTCATCCGCTTTGGTCAATGCGGTTTTTGAGTCGATTTGATTGATTGTGATTTCATGAACGGAATTCAAATCATAGTGAATTCCATATTTTCTTTTTTCATCATAAATAATCCAAGGCTGGTCTGCATAACGATTTTTGAAATGCCTAGTCAGCAATGGAATCACATTGTAATCGGGATGAATGATGGCGAAAAACATTCCGTCCGCACTTTTCTGAAAACGGATAAAAGCTTCCATTCGGTGTTTCTCGCGATGAACTTTTTGAGACATTTGAGCCAAAGCCAAAACCTGTTCATTTCCGTAATTTCCATCAAATCCTTCCGGATTGTCAAAAATATAATGTGCATAATCAATCAAATGCTGGAAAGTTTCCGGTTTTTCTGAAAGAAATGCACTGTAAAAATGTTTTTGATGCGTTTTGGATATTTTATTTTGAAGTCCTTTCCAAACTCTTTTTGCTTTTTCAGAATCGGTTACAATTTCAATGGATTCATCAAACATATTCAAAGCCGAATGTTCTTTTGAAACCAGTTGAACCGGATATTCCTTCCGAAAATACGAATCAAAAACCGCTGTCAGAATTCCATAAAACGAACCATCAAAAACGTAAATTTTCATTGAATTTTAGAATAAAGTCAATTGATTCTGAGCGGTTTTCAAATATTTACTTTTACTTTCCTGAAGAATTGTATTTTTAATTTTAAATGCTTCGTTGTCACGCAACTGATAAGGCGAATCGACACAACGAATGAAATGTTGCGCACGATTGTAAGCAATTCCCATTTTCTTCAATTGGTAAATGTGAAGTTTCCCAAATTTCCTCGCTGCCACAATTTTCTGAGCTGAACGCACGCCAATTCCCGGAACGCGCAAAATCATTTTATAATCAGCCGTATTGATGTCAATCGGAAAATGATGTAGATTTCGCAGAGCCCAGCTCAATTTCGGATCCACATCTACATCCAAATTTGGATTTTGTTCGTTTAAAATTTCTTTGATGTCAAAATCATAAAAACGCATCAACCAATCCGTTTGATACAAACGATTTTCGCGTAAAAGTGGTGGTTGAGAGCCAATTGTAGGCATTCTTGTATCATGACTAATTGGAATATATCCGCTGTAATAAACGCGTTTCAGCGAGAAATTTTTGTAATATTCATCCGCCATGTACATGATGTCTTTGTCAGATTCGGGCGTTGCGCCGACGACCATTTGTGTGCTTTGTCCTGCCGGAACAAATTTCGGTGTACTTTTGATGATTTTTCTTTCCGAACTGTATTGAACAGAGCGATTTCGAATGATTCCGAGTTCGCGTTTTACTTCTTCATGCGATTTTTCGGGAGCTAATAATTTCAATCCTGATTCGGTGGGCATTTCGAGGTTGATGCTCATTCGATCCGCATATAATCCTGCTTCCGTGACCATATCTTCGCTCGCGCCCGGAATGGTTTTCAGGTGAATGTATCCGTTAAATCTTTCTTCCAAACGCAATCTTTTCACAATGCGAAGCATCCTTTCCATCGTGTAATCAGCATTTTTGAAAATTCCTGAACTAAGAAATAATCCTTCGATGTAATTTCTACGGTAAAAATTCATGGTCAATTCCACGACTTCATCCACTGTAAAAGCTGCACGTTTGATGTCATTACTGCTTCGGGACACGCAAAATGCACAATCATAAATGCAAAAATTAGTCAATAAAATTTTCAAAAGAGAAACGCATCGACCGTCTTCGGTATAAGTATGACAAATTCCCGAACCAGTATCTCCGACTCCTTTGTTGTGATTTTTTCGATTGCTTCCACTTGACGAACAAGACACATCATACTTGGCTGCGTCAGCTAAAATTTGCAGTTTTTCCCTGATTCTATCGGACATTTTT
>CALLXZ010000518.1 GCA_937875605.1 uncultured Moheibacter sp. | reverse complement strand
TCATCGTGTTTTTATTGGGGATTGGAAGCGAATATGCCATTTATGCAGCTGTGACTTTTATTCTCGTTCATGCCTTGTACAAAGCGGCTCTTTTTTTAGTAGCCGGAATTGTGGATCATGGTGTGCATAGTCGTGATATTTCGAAAATTTCAGGATTGTTCAAATCAATGCCTATCGTAGCGGTTGCTGCTTTTATAGCTGCACTTTCCAGTGCCGGAGTTCCACTGATGTTTGGATTTATAAGTAAGGATTTAATTTACGAATCAACTTTACATATTCCACAATGGGGAATTTGGGTTACAGCATTAGCTGTTTTGACCAATGTTCTACTTGCTTGTTCCGGATTTATGGCGGGTATAAAACCTTTTATCGGAAAGCCATCGCATACATCAAATCAAATTTATAAACCGAAGTTTTATCTTTGGTTACCCGTTGTTTTATTAAGTTTTCTAACCTTACTATATGGAATTTTTCCTTGGGTGGCAGATAACGGACTTCTGAAATATACGTATTCTGCCGTTGCCGGAAATCAAACGGAACTTTATCTGAAGGTTTGGCATGGATTTAATTTGGTGCTTTTATTATCGGGCGGGACGATTTTGTTAGGAGTTTTATTGTATGCAGCAAATCGGCAATTACGTTCTGGATTTGGAGGAATTGTAAAACTAGAAAATATTTCGCCTAAATATTTAATTGAGTCATTTGGAGAGTTCATCCGAAAATTTGCTTTTATCTATACGAGATTGATGCATAATGGTTATTTACGTAATTATCTGATTGTCATCATTATATTTATAACCGGGTTGGTTGGATATCGATTTTTCACAACGGTTCCGATTCAGGTTATCACCCAAGATTTATCGGGTTTCAGAATTTATGAATTAACGGTTTTTATCATCATTGTGATTTCAATTTTTTATACAATTCGTACAACTTCGCGTCTTACGGCGATTGCAAGTTTGGGAATTATCGGATATTGTATCTGTTTGATTTTTGTTTTCTATGGAGCGCCGGATTTAGCAATGACTCAATTCGCGATTGATACGCTAACAGTTGTATTGTTTGTATTGGTTTTATTTAAATTACCTTCTTTTCTTCCATTTCGAAACAAAAAAATTATTTTTAGGGATGCCATCATTTCTATGGCTTTTGGAGGACTGATTATGTTGATTGCTTTGCAGTCTTTGATTTATCCTGCAAGCAAAGAAATCAGCAGATTTTATGCGGAAAATGCTTATACCTTGGCAAAAGGTAAAAATGTGGTGAATGTTATCTTGGTGGATTTTAGAGGTTTTGATACGTTAATTGAAAGCATCGTGCTGTCGATTGCAGCTTTGGGTGTTTATGGAATTTTAAAATACAGAGGAATTAATGAAGAGGCCGACTAACAGACAAAAATCCAAAAAGTTTGATTTAATCATTCTGAAAACAGCGACGAATTACCTGATTCCTTTGTTGCTGATGTTTTCCATATTTGTTTTACTGAGAGGACATTATCTTTCGGGAGGTGGATTTGTCGGTGGATTAATTGCTTCGATTGCCTTTGTGTTGCATTCTTTTGCTCATACGACGAAAGAAACTTTATCACTATTCCGTTTCTCGCCTAAAACCTTAATTCCTATCGGACTTTCGATTTCGATCTTAAGTGCTTTATTACCCGTTTTTATTGGCGCACCGTTTTTTACAGGTTTATGGTGGGAAGAATCCGTAGCGGTAATCGGTTCGGTAGGAACAGCTTTGTTTTTTGATATAGGAGTTTATATAGTAGTTGTTGGTGTGACACTGACAATTTTATTTACCATAAAAGATAACGTTTAGGATGGAGTTATTGTTGATTTTATTGGTCGGAATTTTATATTCAGCAGGAATTTTTCTGATGCTTCGCCGAAGCATGGTGAAATTATTATTGGGACTTTTATTATTAGGAAACGGAGCCAATATTTTAATTTTCCTGACGGGAGGTTTGACCAAAGGAAAGCCCGCCATCATAGATGAAGCCGAAAAACATTTTACAGATGCCTATGCTGATCCGGTACCGCAGGCATTGATTTTGACGGCGATTGTAATCAGTTTTGCCTTGACGGCATTTGCCATTATTTTATTGAAAAAAGTTTATGAAACAACCGGGTCCGATGATTTGGATTCGCTTAACATTCAGGATTTAGATATATGATTACCAATTTTATACTTGCACCGATACTTGCTCACATGATCACAGCGATTTTGTTGCTGTTTTTCTGGCGCAACATCGCGGCGCAGCGTGTGATAAGCGTAATTGGAAATATAATTGCTTTTGTTTTATGTGTCCGTTTGTTTGTTGCAACTGATGTATATGGTTATCTGATTGTTCAGGTAGGGAGTTGGGAAGCACCATTTGGAATTATTTTCGTTGCCGATACATTTAGTTCGATTATGGTAATGTTGACTGCCATCGTGAGTTTGGCGGTAGGTCTTTATTCGACCGCTGCGCTAAATCCGAGTCGTATCCGATATGGTTATTTTGTGATTTTTCACTTTTTGGTCATGGGACTTTTGGGCGTATTTTTAACGGGTGATATCTTCAATTTATACGTTTGGTTTGAAGTGGTTATTATCTCTTCATTTGTTCTTTTGACACTGGGTGGAAAGAAGATGCAGATGGAAGGTGCAATCAAATACGTGACGATGAATATGTTAGCTTCTGTGATATTTCTAACGGCAATTGGGATTTTGTACGGAATTACAGGGACGCTTAATATGGCGGATTTGGCGGTAAAAATTGATCAAATTCAAAATAAAGGTTTGGTTTCCGTTACAGCATTGTTATTCTTTGCCGGATTTGGAATTAAGTCAGCGATTTTTCCGATGTATTTCTGGTTACCATCATCTTATCATACGCCGCCTTCCGCAATCGCTGCTATTTTCGGAGGATTATTGACCAAAATGGGGATTTATGCGTTGATTCGGACTTTTACCTTGATATTTCAGCCTGATGAATTCACGAAAAACGTTTTTATAGTCATCGCTATTTTGACGATGATTACCGGAGCTTTGGGTGCGATTAATAAAAGAAGTATTCGTCGTTTGATGTCCTATATGATTGTTTGTCATATTGGATATATGATTGCCGGAATTGGAATTTATACAGAAATCGCCATAATGGGTGTGATATTTTATTTGATTCATGATGTAATTGTCAAAAGTAATTTACTGATGATTACCGGAATTATTCAAAAAATTAGAGAAACCATAGATATGACACGTTTGGGAGGGTTATATAAAGACTATCCGAAGCTTTCTGCTGTGATAGCGATAGCGATGTTTTCATTGGTAGGGATTCCGCCATTATCAGGGTTTTGGCCAAAAATTCAGTTTTTTGGGGAATCCATGAGAGGCGGACATTACTTTTTATTGGGAGCAATTGTTTTTGCAAGTTTTGTTACCTTATTTGTTATGGCAAAAATGTGGTCGGAAGTATTTTGGAAAGAATCGCCCAAACCGTTGACAGATGAAATCGATAATTTCTCCAAATTGACCTTTTTCCGAAAGTTTGCTTTGATAGCGCCGATCACAGGTTTATCATTGATCTCTTTATTAATCGGACTAAATGCAGGATATGTGTATGAAATAGCAGAGAAAACGGCAGTTGAACTAATGAATCCGAATCATTATATTGAAGCGGTTCTAAATGGAAATTACGGAAAATGATAAAGAATTTTTTACTTAACTTATTGCTTTCTTTGGTTTGGGTGGCTTTAACTGGACACTTGAACTATATCAACTTTTTATTTGGTTTCTTTCTGGGATTCTGGATTTTATGGGTTTTGGCTCGCACAAGGGATCCAAATGAAAATGGATATTTTTTCAAAGTCCCCCGATTATTATTATTCAGTTTGTTCTTCCTTTACGATATGATCCGCGCTAATTTGGAAGTGACCAAAGAAATTCTCACACCCAAATTTGAATTGAAACCGGCTGTCATTGCATTTGAACATAATCTGAAATCTGATTTTGAAATTACGATGCTTTCTAACCTGATTGCTTTAACACCGGGCACGATGGTTTTGAAAATCAGTGAGGATAAAAAGTATTTGTACATTCATACGTTCAATATGAAAAATAAAGCGAAGTTTGTGGAGCATCTTCGAAATGGTTTGGAGAAAAAATTAATTGAAGTAATACGGTAAAATATGTCTGTTCATCAATATTTAATGTATGTGGTCTTGCCCATTATCTGTTTGGCATTCTTTCTGATTTTTCTACGTTTTTTGAAAGGCCCTAAGGTTGTCGATAGAGTAGTGGCAATTGATTTGATCATCACTTCCGGAATTGGTTTGATCGGTGTTTTCTGTATCATGTACAATAATGCTTCTTATCTGGATGTCGCGATGATTTTGGCACTGATTGCCTTTTTGAGTACAATCGCTTTTTCCTATTATCTGGATAATGGAGAAGAAAATAAAACCGGAAAAAATGAGTGATATATTGGTCATGGTTTTCTGCACGCTTGGTGCTGTCTTTATTTTGATAGCGGCATTGGGTATTTACAGGATGCCTGATTTTTACACAAGACTTTCAGTGACGGTGAAAGCCGGAACGCTGGGAGTGGGTTGTATTTTAGGGTCGGTTGCTTTTTATTTTTATGATTTTGCGGTTTCTACCAAAGTCTTTTCGATTATTTTCTTTTTGTTCATTACTTCGCCCGTTGCGGCATTTATGATTTCCAGGACGGCTTATGTAAGCGGAATTAAATTATGGAAAAATACGGTAGTCGATGAAAAAACCGATTTTGAAACCGGTGATGAGGAAAAAGAAGCAGAGTTAGAAAAATTAAAAGAAAAAGAACAACAAGAAGCGGAAGAAGAAAAAAAAGGGTAAAGGTTTAGATTTCTTCTAATTTCTGATTGATCAATTCACTCAATTTTCGGGCTTTTTGCATCACCATGATGTGCGTTCCGCCTTCTA
>CALLXZ010000517.1 GCA_937875605.1 uncultured Moheibacter sp. | reverse complement strand
GTTTTAAGCCCTACAAAGAAATACCTCATGCCTGTATCGTAAAAGGAGATAGTAAATTTAAAAACATAGCAGCAGCTTCCATTTTAGCAAAAACGTATCGGGATGAATACATGGAAAATCTCCACAAGGAATTCCCTTACTATAATTGGAAAAAAAACAAAGGATATCCTACTGTGGAACACCGAAACGGAATTTCTGAATTTGGAATTACCGTCCATCACCGTAAAACCTTTCGGCTTTTACCCACACAGTTGAGTTTGGATATTTAGTCTAATTAAAAATTTGAAAATATCAAGAAATCCGAACCGCTTCCGGAACCAGAATTTCATATTTTCCTTGATTTCGCATCACATCGCGAACAATACTGGAACTGATGTAGGATTTTCCGGATGAAGTCAGCAAGAAAACGGTTTCAACATCTTTATTGGCAATGGCTCGGTTGGTATGTGCAATCGCTTTTTCAAATTCAAAATCCGCCGGATTTCGAAGCCCTCTTAAAATAAAGGAAGCGCCTACTTTTTTGCAATAATCGATGGTTAATCCTTCATAGATATCCACTTGTACGTTGGGAAATTTTTTAAGCGAATCCTCAATCCATTTTTTACGTTGTTCCAGCGAAAACATATAATTTTTTTGCGCATTTTGTCCGATAGCAACGATGATTTTATCAAATAGCGGAACTGCTCGTTCTACTATGTCATAATGACCTAAAGTAATGGGGTCAAACGAACCCGGAAATACAGCTATGCGTTCCATAAATTTTTTCGGTTTAATGCTAATTCAATTTCGCTGTCAAACAAATCTTCTAAAGCTAAATCGGCAATTTTTGCCTGCTGCGGGAAAATACTTGCGGGTGAAAATCCTGGTAAAGTATTCATTTCTAAAAAATACGGAATCCCGTTCACGATGATGTATTCCGACCGTGAAATCCCTGTCATCTGTAGACTTTCATACGCTCTTGCAGCAATTTCTTCTACCTTTTTATAAGTTTTCTCCTCAATTCGGGCAGGCGTGATTTCCTCTGAAGCGCCTTCGTACTTTGCTTCATAATCAAAAAACTCATTATGGCTCACGATTTCTGTAATTCCCACGACTTTTGTTTCGCCTTGGTATTTAATAACTCCTACAGAAACTTCAGTTCCATCTAAAAAAGATTCTACCAAAACTTCTTTGTCTTCTTTGAATGCTTTTTTTAAGGCAGGCTCAAATTCGTCTCTCGATTTCACTTTAGTAATGCCTAAACTAGAGCCCGATTGATTGGGTTTTACAAAACAAGGTAATCCTATTTTTTCGATGATTTCATCTATATTATAAGGAAGGAATTCATTAATGTAAAAAGATTTGGCATGAGGGATTCCATACTTTTCCAAAACAGCAATGCAATCTTTTTTATTAAATGTCAATGCAGATTGATAAAAATTACAGCCTGTATAAGGAACATTTACCAATTCCCAATAAGCCTGCATATAACCATCTTCTCCCGGCGTTCCATGAATAATATTGACCACACAGTCAAACCTATGTTTTTCTCCCTCTTTTTCATAGCTGAAATCTGATTTGTCTATCGGGAATTTTTCTCCGTCTATCTCCGCATACCATCCTTCTTTTAAAATCCGCACACGAACTTTCTGGTATTTTTCCGGATTTAAACTTTGAAAAACCAATTCGCAACTTTTTAGCGAAACCACATATTCATCCGAATATCCACCGGCGACAACCGCTACCTTCAACATAAATTTCTTAAATATAATCCAAAGATAAGCGTTCTGTGGAAAATTTGAAATGAGATTTTGATCAACTTAGAAAATAAAATTGAAATTTATGAAACGGAACAATTTTTTCTATTTGAAAAACGTTCAAGTCGCAGGCACAAAAAAAATATGTAAGTTTGTGGCAGGAATTTGGGGATAAACTTTTAAGGTTTTAGACCAATTAACATTAAAATAATAGCGCGTGAAATTCTTCAAAGCATTAACCAAATGGCAGTTTTGGGCAAGTATTCTCCTGATGGGAGTTGCATGTTTTGGTTTGTACCATTTTATATTCAAAGTTTGGTTGGTTAGTTATACGAACCATAACCAAAAAATTGAAATCCCCGATTTGTCGGCTATGAACATAAATCAAGCGATGAAAACGCTTGACAGTTTAGATTTGACATATGAAATTGACAGTATAAAATTCGACTCTACAAAATCTCCTTTATCTGTCCTGGATTTTTATCCGAAAAAAGGATTTATGGTAAAAGAGGGTAGGAAAATTTTTATAAAATCCAATCCGAAAGGATGGCGTCCAACAAATCTTCCGGATATCATCGGGAAATCCAAACGATTGGCATTTACACAGTTAAAGCTTGCTGGATTGGAAGTCGGTGATACTATTTACGAGCCGGATATCGCTAAAGATGCGGTTTTACGTGTGATGTTTCAAGGTAAACAAATTTCAAAGGATGCTGAACTTCCTCGTTTTACAAAAGTTGATATTGTACTCGGAAAAGGTCTTGAATATGGTGTAGATGTTGCGAATTTGATTGGAATGTCACTTGAGCAGGGACGTTCTTCTATTATGGCCAATCGATTTGAAGTAGGACGTTTGAACGTGGATGGAATCGTGACCGATAGTTCGTTGTTGCGAATCTTCTATCAATATCCGCTTCCGGGTGATAATTATGACCAAGGGCTTCCTGTGGATTTATGGGTTTCCGAGAAAGAACCTAAAGATTTAGCTGGAGTTGTAAAAGAATTGGATCGTCAGTACCGAAACTTTGGGGACAATGATTCCATCTCTGCAGCAAAATATGCTGAAGAACTTAGATTGCAAGATCGGGAATTGGAAAAGTCAAATAATTCTTCCAATGAGCCTGCTGTGCCAAAACCTACAAAAGAACAACCAGACGGTATAGAGTTTGACTAAATATGTCCGAAACAAATCCAAAAAACGCAGATCAGGAATGGTTTGAGCAGTATTCTTTTATAGCTGGGAAAGATCAAGAACCCTTACGGGTAGATAAATATTTGATGAATTTCATTGAATCAACTACGCGAAGTAAAATTCAACAATCCATCGAGAACGGACAAGTTTGGGTCAACGGAAATCCGATTAAATCCAACTATAAGGTCAAGCCTGGAGACGAAGTAAAAGTTGTTATGGACGAGCCTCCTCGCGTGATTGATATAATAGCTGAAGATATTCCTATCCGAATTGTTTATGAAGATGATTCAGTGGTAGTTATTAATAAAGAAGCGGGAATGGTCGTGCATCCCGGACACGGGAATTACAAGGGGACTTTGGTTAACGCACTTAAATTCCATTTTGATAATTTACCTTCGATGTCTGCCGAACTCGAACGTCCCGGTTTGGTTCATAGAATTGACAAAGATACAAGCGGACTTTTGGTTATAGCTAAAACCGAACAAGCGATGCAAAGTCTTTCGAAACAATTCAAGGACAGAAGTACAGATAGATTGTATGAAGCTTTGGTTTGGGGAAATTTAGAGGAAGAGAATGGGAAAATTGAAGGTAACATTGGTCGTCATCTAAAAGACCGTATGCAGATGGCCGTTTTTCCTGAAGGTGATTTGGGTAAACCGGCAATTACGCACTTCAAAACTTTAGAAAAATTCCTTTATGTAACTTTGGTAGAATGTAAACTGGAAACGGGTCGTACCCATCAGATTCGTGCACATTTCAAACACATCGGTCATCCGCTTTTCAATGATGAGCGATATGGTGGTAACCAAATTTTAAAAGGAACTACTTTTACCAAATATAAACAATTCATCGAAAATTGTTTTAAAATTTGTCCCAGACAAGCACTTCATGCAAAGACTTTAGGATTTGATCATCCGGTAACGGGAGAGCGAATGTTTTTTGAGGCTGAAACGCCAAGTGATTTAGTCGAATTATTGGATAAATGGAGAAATTATACTCAGTTTTCAAAAGATGATCCCAACATGGATCAGGAAATTGATTCAGGAGGTAACGAAAATTGGTGAAATCAGGTTAATAAATCACTCATTTCAAATAAATAATCACTCAATTTTTAATCAACTGTTTTTTTCAAAATTCGTATCTTCGCACATCTTTAAAAAAGAGAAGAATTTTTATTAGTAAATACTTCGTACAAAATCGTTTGGACAGATAGAAAATGAGCAAGAATTTCAAAGAATATAAGCAGTTAGATTTAGTAAAATTAGCAGAAGAAGTTTTAACCGATTGGAACCAAAATCAAATTTTTGAAAAAAGTGTTTTCACTCGCGAAGGACAGCAAAATTATGTTTTCTACGAAGGACCGCCTTCAGCAAACGGTTTGCCGGGAATTCATCACGTGATGGCGCGCGCGATTAAAGATATCTTT
>CALLXZ010000516.1 GCA_937875605.1 uncultured Moheibacter sp. | reverse complement strand
GGTGCCATATCGCCAATTCTTGGCATTGTATTTACTTGATTTTCCATTTTTTTAATTTTAAGATTATTCAACTATTTACTTCCATCCATTCTTTCATCCCGGCAGAATAGTTCTTCACATTTTTGAAACCGTATTTCGCTAAAAGCGATTGGGCAATGGTTGCTCTATCTCCACTTTGGCAATGGATGACGATTTGTTTGTCTTTGCTGAATTTATCCAGATTGTCCAGTAGTGTTCCTACAAAAACGTGATCTGCACCCTCTACGTGATAAGTTTCGTACTCTGTCAACCCTCTCACATCGACGATTTGTGCATCAGGATTTCCGATGTACGATTTGAATTCTTCAATATCGATAATGTCTTCGGTTTCCAATTCCAACTCCAGGTCTTCTACATTGGAAATGTATCCATAAATATTATCCAATCCTATCCGCATCAGTTTCCGGGTCAGATCTTCGATTTGGTTATCATCAGCAATTAGAATAAATTGTTCCTGATAATTCAGTAACCAACCTGCCCAAGTAGAGAAAGAATTATTGCCCTGAATATTGATGCTTCCCGGAATAAATCCTTTAGCAAAATCAGCTTTATTACGGGTGTCAATTACTTTCAAACCGTTTTCGTAAGCTGTCAGAAACTGTTCCTTTGTCAATTTCGGATGTTTAGGGACTTCCACCAACAACGGACGGTTTACCTTGTTCAGGTGTTTCATCATCGCAAAATATTTTGGTGGTTCCGGCTGACCTTCTAATAAATATTTGATAAATCCGGCTTCATCATCTTCATATTGAAATGCCCAGTTCCGGATTTTCTCATAACCAACTGTCGAGCTTGGCACAGCTCCCAATGCTTTACCACAAGCCGAACCCGCTCCGTGTGCCGGCCAAACTTGTACGTATTCCGGCAATTCTGCAAAACGTTGAATGGATTGGTACATCTGTTTGGCTCCTTTTTCTTGTGTGCCGATTAATCCTGCCGCTTTTTCCAATAAATCTGGGCGACCAATATCGCCGACAAAAACGAAATCTCCTGTGAAAACCATTACCGGTTTGTCGGTTGCTGGATGATCCGTTAATAAAAAGCTGATACTTTCGGGTGTATGGCCGGGTGTGTGCAATACTTCCAAGGTCAGGTTTCCTACGTTGATTTTATCTCCGTGTTTTAAACCAACGTGCGGGAAAGCGTATTGCCAGTCTTCACCACCTTCGTCCGAAAGATACATTTTTGCTCCTGTCACTGCTGCCAATTCGCGTGAACCACATAGAAAATCAGCATGGATATGTGTTTCGGCAAGATGCGTGATTTTCATATTATTTTGCTTCGCAATTTCCAGATATACATCGATATCACGCTGTGCGTCAATTACGATGGCTTCGCCTTTTGCCTGGCAACCGATAAAGTAACTCGCCTG
>CALLXZ010000515.1 GCA_937875605.1 uncultured Moheibacter sp. | reverse complement strand
GGGATGAATTTAAACGGCTAAGCCAAAAGGAAATCCTGAAGAAAAATCATGCGGCGACCGATAAAAATTTCGCCATGCGGGAATCCATCCCCGATTGGCTGTATGAATTGGGTGTAAAGGAATTGGGACAAAAACAATTTCATACGGAAATCGAAGCAATGAACATTCAAGCGCCAACGGTCATCCGTGTCAATACCTTAAAAACAGATCGAAAATCGCTTAAAAATAATCTGCGCCAAGAACGAATCGATACGGAGGTTTTATCCAAATATCCGGATGCGCTTCAATTGGTGGAAAAAACCAATGTTTTCCGTACGGAAGCTTTTAAAAACGGATGGTTTGAAATTCAGGATGCGGGTTCACAGTTGATTTCTCCGTATCTGAATGTGGAAAAGGGAATGCGTGTGGTCGATGCTTGTGCAGGCGCCGGCGGAAAAACGCTTCATTTGGCTGCTATAATGGAAAACAAAGGTCAGATTTATGCTTTGGATATCCACGAATGGAAATTGCTGGAACTGAAAAAACGAGCGAAAAGAGCCGGTGCACAAAACATCCAGACAAAGGTGATCGATTCTTCAAAAGTCATCAAAAAGATGGAAAATACAGCGGATCGGCTTTTGATAGATGCGCCTTGCAGCGGTTTGGGTGTCATCAGTCGCAATCCGGATTCGAAATGGAAATTGAGTTTGGAATTCATCGAAAGCATCCGTCAGGAACAGGAAAAAATTCTAAATGATTATTCGAAAATTGTTAAACAGGGTGGCGCAATGGTGTACGCGACTTGTTCGATTTTGCCAAGCGAAAATCAAAATCAGGTCGAGAAATTTTTGAAAAATCATCCGGAATTCAAGTTGATCAGAGAAAAACAAATTCTTCCTTCTCAAAGTGGTTTTGATGGATTTTATATGGCGTATCTGGAGAAAATTTGATTAGATTTTTATTCAATTCATTTAAAAAACAATCCAATTACAATTATAAAATTAAAAACAAATAAGTAAATTTGAATTTCATTTAAACGAAATGCAAGACGTAGAAAACCTTTTTCTGGAAGTTGGAAAAGCCATTGACGAACGTGATATTTCGGGCGCAAAAAATCTATTGGAAGAAATTTTATTTATAGATCCCGGCTATGGGCGTGCACACAATCATCTCGGTTGGATCTATGAAACAAAAATCAAAGATTTTAAACGTGCTAAACGTCATTATGAATTGGCCATCAAATTTTGTCAGAAAACCTATCCGGTCGTGTACGTCAACTTTGGGTATTT
>CALLXZ010000514.1 GCA_937875605.1 uncultured Moheibacter sp. | reverse complement strand
GGTGGTGATGTAAATAAATTAGAAGGCGATTTGGAAAACGGATATTACATCAAACCGACACTTTTCAAAGGTCACAACAAAATGAGAATTTTCCAGGAGGAAATTTTCGGTCCTGTCTTAGCCGTTACAACTTTCAAAACGGTTGAAGAAGCAATCGAAATCGCAAATGACACACTTTACGGTTTAGGTGCCGGTGTTTGGACACGCGATGCGCATGAATTATACCAAGTACCAAGAGCAATCCAAGCAGGACGAGTTTGGGTAAACCAATACCATGCTTACCCTGCAGGCGCACCATTTGGAGGATATAAACAATCGGGAATCGGGCGTGAAAACCATAAAATGATGCTGGGTCATTACAGACAATCCAAAAATATGTTGATTTCTTACGACAAAAATAAATTAGGCTTTTTCTAGGGTTTAAGGTTGGTTAAGTAAAGGGACAATCTCAGGATTGTCCTTTTTTGTAATTTTATAAAAATTCGAATTCGATGATAAAAAGATTAGAAGCAACTGAAAAAGCAATTGATTTGATTCTGCAACTTAAAGAGACGTATGGTGAACTTATGTTTTACCAAGCCGGCGGATGCTGTGAAGGAACACAGCCGCAATGTTTCGAAAAAGGCGGATATTTTCCGCGAATGAATGACGTAATGCTCGGCGAAATAGAAAACTGCGAATTTTGGGTAGATAGAGACTTGTTCGAATATTGGAAATACAGTCATTTCACTTTAGATGTTTTGGAAGGATTTGGTGTAGGCGGTTTTTCACTCGAAACGCCACTTGGCAAAACGTTTAAAATCCATTACAGACTTTTTACACAAGAAGAACTTGAAAATTTGGAAGAAGTAAAATTGATGGATTGATTATCTTAATTTCAAAGTTTTCGGGTTCTTGCTGCCATGTCTGATTGTCAATACATATAGACTCTCATCTACAATTTCATAGTAAAGCAAATATTGTTGGATAACTTTAATATTCACATTTGGAATGTCAGTTTTTCTCCCAATTTGAGGGAATTCAGCAATCAAGTTAAGTTGCTCTTCCAACAGAGCATTTAACTTTAAACTAAATGAATTTGATTTATTACGATTAATCCAATACTGAAGAATTTCTACAAATTCATTCCTTGCTTTTGATGTCCAAACTATTTGTTTAACCATTCATTGATTTCTTTTTGGACATCTTCATTTGACAAAACATTCCCTTCCACAATTTCTTTTCTTGCTTCCATGATTGCTTGCTTTTCATCATCATCAGTCACATAAACGCTATTGTCATTCTGAAATTTAAGCAGTTGCAACAATTCCTTCAGCTTTACTTGGTCTGTAATATTACTAATTTGATTTATCAAATCAATTTTTAATTCTGCAGTGCTCATCATTAAACTTTTAATCTTGTGATAAAATTACAACAAATTCTATTTGCTATAATTCAAGTTTTAAATCTTAGAATCTAAAATAACAAAATCCTAAACGTCAAATTAAAAAATCTTAATTTTAAATTCTGAAAAGAGATTCGAAGCTATCAAATCTAAATCCTAAAATTCTATCTCAATCTGTAACAATCCAAAAAACATTTCGTCTTTAAGCCAAATTTGAAAACTCATGAAATTTAGATTCATCGCTGCGTTCTTAACTGTCTTTTGTTTAATTCCCTTTTCAGCTATCGCTTGTACCATGTACAAAATCACAGAAAATGGAAAAACAATTGTCGGAAATAATGAAGATTTTTTGAGTCCCAACAATCAGTTTTGGTTCGAATCTGCCGTTGACAACAAATTTGGAGTCATGTACATGGGTCTTTTAAATGAATTTGCACAAGGTGCGATCAATGATCAAGGGTTGATGTTTGACGGTTTTGCAATGCCTTATCTCCCTATAAATAATTCCGAAGGAAAAACCAAAATATCCATTGGCAAAGCAATTAAAAATATAATGCAAACCATGCGTACAGTACACGAAGTCAAATCTTATCTAGCGACGATAGACCTCTCCTCTCTTACCAACAGCATGGTTGTATTTGTAGATAAATCAGGCGATTATCTAATTGTAGAAGGCGATGAATTGATAATTGGTAAAGAATCTGAAAAGGCTTTTTCTAATTTTTATTATTCTCAAACTCCAAACCTAAAAGATGTAAATCTTACCTATTTCCAAAACGGGCAAAAATTCCTAAAAGGAAAAAAAACTAAACCTTCACTTGAATTTTGTGGTGAAGCCATGGACAATTTTGCGCAGAAAAGCTTCCTAAACGCAACTCAATACACCACCATTTATGATTTAAATTCCTTAAAAATAAGAGTTTATCTTTTTCATGATTATTCAGAATTCATCGAAATTGATTT
>CALLXZ010000513.1 GCA_937875605.1 uncultured Moheibacter sp. | reverse complement strand
CTGTAAGTTAGAAGAACTCACCTGATCGACCAACGTTTGATAATAGGCATTGTGTTGCTGGGCGGAAAGATTAATAGAAAATAAAGCCGCTACTAAAAAAAGAGTGTGTGTTAGTTTCATTTTTTAAAATGATAAATAAGGCGATAAAAGTACAATTTTAGAAAACAACAACCCCTTAATTTTTACAAATTAAAGGGTCATAAAATATTTTAAACGAAAGAAAGCTTAAACAAATTCTGCGTAAGCATCTTTCAAATTTTCTGCGATAGCTTGCGCGGAGTGCCCCTCAATGTGGTGACGTTCCAACATATGAACCAATTCTCCATTTTTAAACAAAGCTACAGCTGGAGAACTTGGAGGAAATGGCATCAGGTATTCACGTACTCGTTGTACCGCCTCCATATCAAAACCGGCAAAAACCGTCGTTAAATTATCCGGAACCTTATCACCTGTAAGTGACATCAGAACGCCCGGACGAGCTGCTCCTGCAGCACAACCGCAAACGCTGTTTACCATCACCAATGTTGTTCCTTCTTTTTTCATCGCATCATCGACTTTATCGACCGTTGTTAAATCTTCAAACCCATTGAGAGTCAATTGTTCTTTCATCGGCATTACAATATCTGCTGGATACATATCTCTATATTTTAATATTAGCACACAAAATTAAGTATTCTTTCTTATTTCTTCGAATGAATTACCTTTGAATTAATTATCGCATTATAATTTGAATTGATGAAGTTTACATTGGGTTCGGAAAAACGCTTAAAGAGCAGAAAAAAGATCGATCGGCTTTTTGAATCGGGCAAACGGCTTCAGAAATTTCCACTGAAAGCAGTTTATGTTGTCGAACCAATGGAATCGCCCGGATTTCAGATTGCGGTAAGCGTTCCCAAAAAATTATTCAAAAGGGCTGTTGATCGAAATCTTCTGAAACGCCGTATGAGAGAAGCATTTCGAATTCACCAACATCAATTGGAATTGAAACAAAAGTTGGAAATCATGTTTATTTATTCGACGAGAGAAATACAGGATTTCGCCCGAATTGAAAAAGCTATGCTTGTTTTGATCGATTCTCTAAATTCGATTTCAAACGATAGTAATTCAGAAAAATAAAACAAAGAATCAATCCGCAAACACCCGCTCCCAATCCGATGATGTACGGACGGTTTTCTTCTCCTAAAAAAGAAGCTTCATAATCCATGGAAATGAAGTTGTAAACAAAAGATCCTAATATTATAAACAGAGCGATATATACGAAATTTTTCATGTACGAATTTTAAATATTTTATTTTAATTAATTCACAATCAATTTTTTATAAATTAATTTGAATTCTTTTAAAAACTTTGGACAAATAATGCGCCAATGTTGGAAACAAATAATTTTACAGCGATGGATAACAAAATGATACCAAAGACTTTTTTGAATACTGACATGATGCCCGGACCTAACAATTTCTCTAATCTTCCCGCATTGCGCAACACCAAATATACAATAATCATGTTCAAAATGATGGCGATGATGATGTTAATATCTCCGAATTCTGCACGTAATGCCAAAACCGTTGTCAATGAGCCGGCTCCTGCAATCAACGGAAAAGCAATCGGAACGATGGACGCTGATTCCGGGGTAGAATCGCGGTGAATCTGAATTCCGAGAATGAGTTCCAGCGCGATGATAAAGATGACAAATGCTCCGGCAACGGCAAAAGACTCTACATCAATTCCGATGAATTTCAAGATTTTCGTCCCGAAAAACAAAAAGGAAATCATGATCAATCCCGCTACAACTGTGGCTTTTTCCGACTCGATAAAACCTACGCGGCTTCTGATATTAACTAAAATAGGCAAACTTCCCAAAATATCTATCACGGCAAACAATACCGCAAAACAAGTACCAATTTCTTTCAAAGAAACTTTTGCAAAAAATTCCACCATGTCCCTAAAGTTTTTGCAAAGGTATAAAGCC
>CALLXZ010000512.1 GCA_937875605.1 uncultured Moheibacter sp. | reverse complement strand
GAAGGGCTTTGCCAGGACCATTTACATTTGTTTTAGAGGCTTCCAATAATTTACCCAACGCTTATAAACACAGAAAAACGGTTGGAATCCGTGTTCCTGACCATCATATTCCAAGATGTATTGTTGAGAAGTTAGGAAATCCGATTGCTTCTACGTCGATTCATGATGAAGATGAAATCATAGAATATATCACTGACCCTGAATTAATTGCTGAGAAATTTGATAAACTGGTTGATCTAGTTGTGGATAGCGGAATGGGTGATAATCATGCTTCTACGATTGTCGATATCACCAATGATGATGTCGTTGTTTTACGTGAAGGGAAGGGTGATATAAATGAGTTTTTATAAAACACCTAATTTAGTGTATTATTAATTTTTCTGGAAGTTGAATTGTAAATTTATCGATTTCGAGAATTTTCACTTCTGCTTTATGCTTTTTGAATTTAAAAGAAGTTATTTGAAATTTTTCATTAGAATTCAATTCTTTGGTAATTAAATTACCGATTTGGAATGAATTCTCAACACTTTTCTCAAATGGTACAAATAAAAAATTGTAATCTGACTTTTCAACATTCACAATGAATTCATAATCAACTTTTTTCTTTCTTTTATTTCGAAATTTTTTAATTTTAAATTCTGTTTTGGTGATTTTTAAAGCCTCATACAATTCTTCATTAAACCCCGATCCATTCATCATTCTAATGCTGTATTTATAATCAAATTGATAGGATATGTTTTGGTTATTAGAAAACTCAATAAAATGTATCATGCGTTTTTTTTCATCTCTAATAATTCCGATATTTTCTTCATTAATAGAAAATGCATAACTTTTATCGCTCTCATTAATGAATGTTAACCTATTAAAAAATTTATATTCAACTACATCAGGAATATTATTGATTAAAATGGACTTATCAAATTCATAAATTTGACCAAATAAAAATAAAAATCCGAAAAGAATAAAAGCAGTAAAAATGTTTTTCATAAGTTTCAATTAGATTCTAAAACTAAATAAAAGTTTTAAATTTACCCTCATGAAAATATTACTTTCTCCTGCAAAATTAATGTCGTTAGAAACCGAAAGTTCCTGGAATAAATCAACAACTCCGAAATTCCTTTCCCATTCTGAACAAGTAATGGATGAATTGAAAGCATTATCGCCAAAAGAAATTGCAAAATTGATGTCTATTTCTTCCGATTTGTCCGAAATGAATGTTGAAAGATATGCAAATTGGACACCAAAACCGACAAAGAAAAAAAGCGTTCAAGCCGCGCTGGCATTCAAAGGTGAAGTTTACCGTGGATTAGATGCTGAAAATTTAGATGAAAAAACGCAGGATTATTTGAACCAAAATTTATTTATTCTTTCCGGTTTATATGGAATTTTAAAACCAAGCGACCGCGTGATGCTTTACCGATTGGAAATGGGGTCAAAACTGGATGTGAAAGGTTCGAAAAATCTTTATGGATTTTGGAAAGAAACTTTAATGGATTTTGTCAATTCAAAAATGAAAAAGAATGAACCTTTGTTAAATTTGGCGAGTAATGAATACGCTAAAGTATTGGATGCTAAAAATTTAAAAGGTCAAAAAGTTGATGTTGAATTTTACGATTATAAAAACGGAGAATTGAAACAAATCATGGTTTTCTTCAAACAAGCGCGTGGTGCGATGGCAAGATATTGTGCAGAAAACAATGTTTCAACGATTGATGAAGTGAAGAATTTCAATATCAATAATTACTCTTTTGATGCGAAATTCTCATCTGTTGATAATTTGGTTTTTATACGTTAAATTATTTCAATAAATCCAAAATCTCTTTATTACCCTGATTTTCTGACTGTTCGACAACGGTCATTCCGCGATTGTCTTTAATGGTTTTGTCAGCACCATTTTCCAAAAGTAATTTTACCAGATTCACTTTATTGAACATCGCTGCGAAATGCAAAGCCGTTCCACCAGTAGAATTGGTAACGTTTACATCAGCGCCGTATTTTATTAATTTTTCCGCAATCGACTCATGCCCTTTGAAACAAACACCCATCAAAGCCGTATTTCCTGAACCATCCTTTTCATTCAAATCAGGATTTAATGACAAAATATAATCCGTAATATCCTCAAAACCATAATAAGTAGCGAGCAATAAAGGCGTTGAACCTCTCTGATCTTTTACATTGATCAATGATTTATCTTTTTTCAAAATTTCCTTTACCGAATTCAAATCTTCACTTCGGATGGCGTAAAAAAGTTTTTCAGACATTTTATTTCTTTTGATTTATAAAACTACAAAAATTTAGTAAAATCGAAAGCTGAATTCACAATTTCCGTACAGAACCATTCCTTTGATTTACCTTTGCTGTATGGATTTAGAATCAATTTATCAAAAACTGCAGATTCAGGACATGAATCAAATGCAGAAATCAGCATACAAAACCACTGAAAATGAACAAGATTTAATTTTACTTTCGCCTACGGGTTCGGGTAAAACACTTGGATTTTTGTTTCCTGTTATGAGAAATTTAAATAAAGAAAATTCCGGAATTCAAGCTTTGATATTGGTTCCGGCGCGTGAATTGGCTTTGCAAATCGAACAGGTTTTCAAGTCAATGGGAACCGATTTCAAAGTGACGGTTTGCTATGGCGGACATGATAAAAAAATTGAGCAAAATAATCTGATCGAAGCTCCTGCCCTGCTCATCGGAACGCCCGGTCGGATTGCCTATCATTTAAAAAATGAAAATTTTGATTCTTCAACTATCAAAACGATGGTTTTGGATGAATTTGATAAATCGCTTGAATTTGGTTATCAGGAAGATATGCAATTCATCATTCAATCTATGAAAAATTTATCCCAAAAAATTTTGACTTCGGCAACTGCCATGCATGAAATTCCTGAATTTACTGGTTTAAATGATGAAAAAACAGTTGATTTTTTAAAAACAAAAGAATCAAAACCGGATATTCAATTAAGAAAAGTAATGACAATTTCAGAAGAAAAATTAGATACATTGTTTAATTTAATCTGTAAAATCGGAAATAAACGCACTTTGATTTTTTGCAATCACCGCGATGCTGTGGACAGAATTTCGGAATTATTATTTCAGAAAGGAATCAAGCGTGAAACCTTTCATGGCGGCATGGAACAGGACGAACGTGAGCGTGCTTTGCTCAAATTCAGAAATGATTCTGCGAGAATTTTGATTACGACAGATTTGGCCGCAAGAGGTTTGGATATACCTGAAGTTGAGTCGATTGTCCATTATCAATTACCTCCAAAAGAAGATGCTTTCATCCACCGAAACGGACGAACTGCTCGTATGAATGCTAAAGGTTTTGTTTATCTCATTATGACGGAAGAAGAAAATTTCCCTTTCATTTCGAGAGATATAAAAATCGAAAGTGTGGAAGGATTTAATAAAATTCCTGAACAAACGCCTTTTGAAACGATTTACATCAGTGCGGGCAAAAAAGACAAAGTGAACAAGGTCGATATCGTCGGATATCTAATCAAAAAAGGAGAATTGGTAAAAGACGATATTGGTTTAATTGAAGTCAAAGACACTACTTCTTATGTTGCGGTTAACCGTAAAAAAGTAGGTCAATTATTGAAAAAATTAGCAAATGAAAGATTGAAGAATAAGAAAATTAAAATTGAAGTTGCATATTAATTAAACTAATTCAAATTATT
>CALLXZ010000511.1 GCA_937875605.1 uncultured Moheibacter sp. | reverse complement strand
TCACGATTAAATCTACTTCAGTAGAGAGCTTAGATGCGGAAAAATTACGTTCCTAATTTTCTTTATTGTATTGATCATTCAAAACTTTCTGAAAATACTATTCACAGTCGTATGAATGCTGTAAAATTCTATTTTGAACAAGTACTGCAGCGCCCTAAATTTTTCATGGAAATTCCACGTCCAAAGAAACGAAATGTTTTACCCAAAGTCCTTTCCCAAAACGATATACGTGAGATGTTTGAAGTTACTAAAAATCCTAAACACAAACTTCTATTGCAACTTTGTTATGGTATGGGACTACGTGTAAGTGAACTGGTAAATCTCAAAATTTCAGATATTGACAGTCAAAGGATGCAGGTTTTGGTAAATCAGGGAAAAGGAAAAAAAGACCGATATGTAGTACTTCCGGAGTCTATTCTGGTACAGATGAGAGATTATTTTAAAGAATTTAAACCAAAAGAATATTTTTTTGAAGGACAGAAAGGGGATCAATATGCTGCGCGATCGGCTCAAAAAGTGTTTAAAGAAGCAATGAGAAAAGCCGGAATAAATAAGAAGATTGGTATTCACAGTCTACGCCATTCGTATGCGACACATCTCATAGAACAAGGAACAGACATACGTTTTGTCCAAGAACTTTTAGGTCATAATAATATCAAAACAACCATGAGTTATACGCATCTCACAGATAGCCGTAAAAGAAAGATCAAAAGTCCTTTGGATACTTTATGATTTTTGAATTTTATTTTTTATAACTCTCTGCCTTTAAAGCCGTAGGCGACCATGCCTGAAGAAACTCCATTACTTTTTTGGGATCATGCCCTTTTCCTTCTTCCAGATAACCGGAATTTTGAGTATGAATACGTTTACCGTTTCCATCCAAAATGACAAAAACCGGAAATCCAAAACGTTGCGGAAATTCCAATTGCTCCAAAACATCTAAATTCTGATTTTCTTTGGAATAATTCAACAAAACTACTTCATAATTTTGGGCGATATAGGATTTTAATTCATCATCGGTATTGGTCAAATCATGAAATAATTTACACCATCCACACCAGTTTCCACCGATTTGAATCAATATATGTTTGTTTTCGGATTTGGCTTTTGAAACAGCATTTTCTATGTCTTTTTTAGCGTCAGCATTTGGATTGTAAGCATGGAATTTTTCCTGAGAAAAAAGAAAGGATGAACCGAGTAAAAAGGTCAGTAAGAAAAAGTAATTCTTCATGTTTTGTAAATTTAAAATCAAAATTAAGTTTAAATTCAATTTATAATCGAAAATTAACATATAAAATGGATTTTTCGTTATATTTGCTTCCTTTATTTTTACTTCATTAATTCTTAAATAATTGTTTTGAATTGAAAGATTTATTTTTGAAAGATTTAATTCCGTTTAAAGGAATTATTCGAAAAGTTCAGTGTTCATTAAGGGTTTAGATTAAAAATTTTCTTTTTGACAATTTAAAATTCACCTTAAGATAATTAATTATAAAGTAAATGAACACAAGATATTTAGACTTAATAGAACAATCCTTTTATTTTCCGACAGAAGAATTTAAACTTGTAGATGGAAATCTTCAGTTTCATGGCATTGATTTGATGGGGCTCATCGAAGAGCACGGAACGCCGTTGAAATTTACATATCTGCCGAAAATTTCTGAAAACATCAACAAAGCAAAGGGCTGGTTTGAGTCAGCAAGGAAAAAGTTGGGTTATAAGGGAAAATATAACTATTGCTATTGCACCAAAAGTTCGCATTTTCATCATGTTTTGGAGGAAGCTTTGAAAAATGATATTCATATAGAAACTTCTTCTGCATATGACATTAATATCGTGGAAAACCTTTTGCAGGAAGGACTCTTGACTAAAGATAATTATATCATCTGTAATGGTTTCAAACGAGCGCAATACATCGAAAACATCGCAAGATTGATTAATAATGGCCACAAAAAAGTGATGCCTATTATCGATAATTATGAAGAATTACCACTTTTGCAAGAAGCAACTGATAAAAAATTTGAAATTGGAATCAGAATCGCTTCTGAGGAAGAACCTAAATTTGAGTTCTATACATCTCGTTTAGGGATTGGTTACAAAGACATCGTTCCGTTTTACAATAATTATGTAAAAGATGAGAAAAATGTAAAGCTGAAAATGCTTCATTTCTTCATCAATACCGGGATGAAAGATAATTCTTATTATTGGAATGAATTGAATAAATGTTTACAGGTATATGTAAAACTGAAAGATATTTGTCCGACTTTAGACAGTTTAAATATAGGTGGTGGATTCCCAGTGAAAAATTCACCAAATTTTGAATTTGATTATGCCTATATGGTGGAAGAAATCCTGAATCAAATCAAAATCATTTGCGACGATTGGGAGGTTCCGGTTCCGAATATTTTTACTGAATTTGGAAGCTTTACGGTAGGAGAGAGCGGGGCGATGATTTACAAAGTTTTACAGCAGAAAAAGCAAAATGACCGTGAATCATGGAATATGATTGATTCGTCATTTATGACAACTTTGCCAGATGCCTGGGCGATTTCAAAACGATTTGTGATGTTTCCTGTAAATCGCTGGCAAGACCGATACGAACGTGTTTTATTAGGTGGATTAACTTGTGACAGTGATGATTATTACAATTCAGAACAGCACGTTAATGCGATTTATCTGCCTAAATTTAATCCGAATAAACCGCTCTATGTAGGTTTTTTCAATACTGGAGCTTACCAAGACAATATTGGAGGATTCGGAGGAATTCATCACTGTTTGATTCCGCAACCGAAATATCTTTTAATTGACGAAAATTTCGATGTGGAGGTATTTTCCGAACAACAAACGCACGAAGAAGTATTGGATATTTTGGGATATAACACAAGCCATACATCAAAAAAGACAAATAAAACAAACAAAACACAATCAAAATGAGCAAAGGACCGATCAGCAAGTTTATAGAACACAATTACAGACATTTCAACGCCGCTGCTTTGGTGGATGCAGCAAAAGGATATGAAACCCATATCAACGAAGGTGGGAAAATGCTCGTTTCGCTTGCGGGAGCGATGAGTACTGCCGAATTAGGGATTTCGTTGGCAGAAATGATCCGTCAGGGAAAAGTGGACATCATCTCTTGTACAGGTGCAAATTTGGAAGAAGATGTCATGAATCTGGTAGCTCACTCTCACTACAAACGCGTTCCGAATTACCGTGATTTGACGCCACAGGACGAATGGGATTTGTTGGAAAATCATTATAACCGTGTGACTGATACTTGTATTCCTGAAGAAGAAGCATTTCGTCGTTTGCAGAAGCATTTGGAAGATGTTTGGAACGATGCAGAAGCTAAAGGTGAACGTTATTTTCCACACGAATTTTTGTACAAAGTGGTGAATTCGGGTGTTTTGGAGCAATATTATGAAATTGATCCGAAAGATTCTTGGATTGTGGCTGCGGCCGAGAAAAACATTCCAATCGTAGTTCCGGGCTGGGAAGATTCTACCACCGGAAATATATTTGCATCGAATGTCATCAAAGGAAAACTGAAAGCATCCACTGTAAAGTCCGGAATCGAATATATGGTTTGGCTGACAGAATGGTACAGAGGAAATTCAGAAGGAAAAGGAGTTGGATTCTTCCAAATTGGTGGAGGAATCGCGGGTGATTTCCCAATCTGTGTCGTGCCGATGATGTATCAGGATTTGGAATGGACAGATGTTCCTTTCTGGTCGTATTTCTGTCAGATTTCAGATTCTACGACTTCGTATGGTTCTTATTCGGGAGCCGTTCCAAACGAAAAAATTACTTGGGGTAAATTGGACATCAATACACCTAAATTCATCGTAGAATCAGATGCGACTATTGTTGCGCCTTTGATTTTTGCTTGGATTCTGGGGCAATAGAAAATTGAAATTCGATCAAAATAAAGACGGCTTTGAAATCTTCAGAGCCGTCTTTATTCTTTTGCATTTGTAATGTCATTTTATCCTTCCCATCCTTGTGAAATGCGGGTATATTCTAGCACTAAAGCACTAAACCAATCCCAGTCAATGGATTTGTACGGATATTTTTTCATAAAGTCGGCATTGTCACCAAATAATAAATCATAATTTTCTTCAAAATCAGATTTGTGTAACCAAAGGACTTTATCGCCTTTTTTGACATAATAAGATTTGATAATTCCACCACCTATGGTCGGTGTACCGTACCCAAAACTCATTCCGCTGGTTTCTTTGGCAAAAGGATCGTGGTAAACTTCGATGATATCACTGAATTCCGGATTGATCAGCTGCATAAGAAATTCCTTATCGTCTTTTTTATTCTTTAAAGAAACCGTTTGGTTCACGAAATAAATTTCATCGTTGGTGGTGAGTTTTTTCAGACTGTTTCGTCTTCCCATTCCATAATTGCTGAATTTCTGGGAAACTTTTCCCCATTTCTCAAATCCGCTTGCGAAAAGGTAAGCTTCTTTGATTTGCGTAGCATCGTAAGTGTTTTTCTTGTCAGTGATGCTGTCTTTGAACACGATTTGGTGAACTTGCCCTTTTTTGGTCAGAACGCCTGTACAGTATCCTTTGTACTCTTTTCCATCTTTCATAATGACAGTTGAAACCTTTTTAGTAGCAGGTTTATTAAATCCTTCATTGAAAAAATAAGTTTTCAAGAGTTTCAATTCTTCATCTGAATATTTTACTTTATCCTGTGCAAGGGTAAAACCATAGATCATAAGAACAAGGAGTAATAGTTTTGTTTTCATAATTTAATAAATTTATGGGACAATATTCCTAAATTAATTTGAAATGAAGAGTAAATTTGAATTAATATTTTTTGTTATTTGTGAAAAATAAGGCAAATGCCGTAGTATTTAGACAGGATTATTTACGCCAATCCCAAGGTGCAACCGGATTTGTATCCTGCCAAAGTCCAACTTTGTTTTTCCGGGCTTCATTTTCTAATTCGGCATAGGAATTATCTTTCGAATATTTTTTGAAATGCCAAGCCATTCCAAGCCGGATCATTTCTTTGTTTAGATTGATGCCTTTCTCATTAAAAATAACGCAGATATATCGTCCGTTTCGGTCTTTGTCTCCGCTGAATTTTATTTCTACATTTTGTCCGAAACATAAATCAGATAGTGTTTGTTTGGCTTTGGTACCGAAAGGTTGTTTTTTTTCGGGGCAATCTATGTGTTCTAAACGGATCATCACCGGCAATTCGCCGTACATTATTTCCAGCGTGTCTCCATCTACAATTCGGATGACTTTAGCCGTAAAATCGGTTGATTCGGTATTTTCATTTTGTATAACTAATTCTTTCTGAACCGACGGCTCGCAGGAACTAAAAAATAAAATTATTGAAAAACAAAAGTTCAACAGCATAGAATTAGTGTTCATATCCGCACAAAGTTCGTCCTTTCTTTTCAGCTGATTCTAAAGTTGTTTCGGAAATTTCGGTGGAACAGCTTCTCAATCCTTCACATCCTTTATCCAAATGATAACTTTTACTGTATAATCCGTTACAGATATAGACGATTTCAGTGTTTAGAAATGAATCGTTTGAAGATTTGGAACAACTGAAAATTAAATTTAGAAAAATAAACAGGCTTAATTTTTTCATGTGTAAAGAGAGAATTCGAAATCAGTTTGATAATTAGAGCAGTCGCAGGTTTAACTATTTATTTTCTGCAAAATTTCATTTTTTGAAATTCCGTCTTGTACAGCTTCGATAAAGAAATCAGCAAGAGGAACGATGTTTTCTTCTAAAAACCCAAATATCCGGATGTATTTTTCTAAGGCATATCTTTCCTTTTCATCAACTTTTCCATCTGCCCATATCATTTGAGATAAATCATACATTAATTCTACTTTTTCGTTTAAGGTTTCCGGAAAATTATCTTGTATGTTTGAGGATGATTGTAGAATTTCATCTAAGTATTTCTCACTTATTCCTGTTTTCAATGCAAAATCATATAGCCATTTTATATCAAGAGTGTTAAATTGGCTGTCAGATAGTGCAATTTTATAAAGCCTTAAAAAATGTAATTTCAAATTTTCGGATAGAATTATATTTCCCATGATTTAATTCTTAATTCATCTTACATATTTGGAATAAACATATCCGACTATCTTGCTTTCCACAACTTCTACTTTGTACCATGAACCTTCTTTTTTGAGGAACTTCAGACTATCATTTATTTTTACTTTTTGAAGAATGGTTGATTTGCTGTTAGCTTCTTTTCTGACATTGAGCTCAGCGATACTTACGTATAGATAATCTCCGTTATTATAAGCAGAAACAGATAGGTTTGAAGAATTGGTTTTCGAAGAAATGGAAGATTTTGTTGTCGAACTGATGCTTTTCTTTTTCGGTTTTGATGTAGAGTAAGATTTATAACTTCCGCCGGAGCAAACTCCGCAGCTTCCTCCATTTTTTGCACAATGTTTACATCCCGAACAATTCTTACAGGCAGTGCAAGAAGATGAGCCCGTACAACCTCTTTCGGAATCACAGCAGGAAGCGATTTGTATTTCTTTTTGCTGAGTATAACCCAATGCAAACAATAAAGAAAATAAAAGAATAAAATATGTTTTCATTTTTAATTGGCTCTAATAATTTTAGCTTAGATCTTCTGTTTCGGCTTTTGGTGCATCACGTTTTATGGCTTCGATGCCGTTGTCACGACTTGCTGTGGATTCATACATTTCACTTTTTCCGATGATTTGTCCGTTTCTTGCTTTTAAGTTGAAATAATATTGCGTTTCATTTT
>CALLXZ010000510.1 GCA_937875605.1 uncultured Moheibacter sp. | reverse complement strand
CGAAACATTCGCTCAACGTAAGTGTTTGTGCAGGAATTGTTTTATGGGAATTCTTTAATAGAAATGAAAAAAGTAGTTTAAATACACAGTAATCATTAAGCAAAAAATTATAATTGTCAAATTAAGGAGTGCCCTTAACGACCAATTTCGATTAGATAAATCATATTTCATACTTTTTGATATGATGGCAGCTATTCCCATAATCAAAAACCAAATTGTAAAGAACAAAGAAATTTTTGCCCGAATGATCGTAGTAACGAAATCATGAATTAATCCACAAAAAATAAAGGTAAAGATTAAAGAAATGCTTACAGGAAATATCTTTTTTAGTGGTTTGAAAATTTTCTTTCCTAAATAATAACCAAATATAGGATTCCAATAATTCCAAAAAGTCGAAAAATTCTTTGCGCCAATTGATCGCTCTAAGTTATTTCGAAGCGACTTTGAATGTCCAATTGGAACACCGTTTCTTTTCAAAACATAATCATTTAATTTCATCTAATTATAACTAATAGGTTTTCCTGTGATTTGATTAGTCATAAAATTGACGAAAATGTTTCATCTTTCAAGAGTGTAAAATTTCCTGTGTATGTTTTCGGATATTTTCTGCGATTTTTTCAATTGGCAAATCGTCAGAATCGGTTCCAAACGGATCTTCGATGGATTCGGCAATCAGTTCGAGCGAAGCGAGTACATAAAAAATAAACGGAACCGCCAATGCGACAAAATAACCCATGGAAAAAACATATCCCATCGGTAAAGTCGCCACATAAATCACTATAAATTTTTTGATAAACGAACTATAAGATTGGGGAATAGGTGTGTTTTTGATTCGCTCGCAAGCACCGGTAACATTGGTGAAACTTTCTAATTCGTTTTGAAGAATAATCAATTGGTTTCCTGTTATTTTTTCCTCTTTATATAATTGATTTATTTTAGAAAAAATCATGGAAGAGACATGATTAGGTCCGTGTTTTTTGGAGCTGAAAGCATCCTTAAATTCAGGATGTTCTTCGTCATCCAACATAAAAGTAGTATAGTCCGAACGGAGATAGGAATACAGACTTTGGGCAAAAGTCGGAATGATCTTCCGGAAGAAATGCCGGGAAGATTTGTCGTCTTCGGATAAAACGGCATCGAGTTTCAGAGCGAAATTCCGACTGGTGTTTGTGAGTGCGCCCCATTGTTTACGCGCTTCCCACCATCGGTCATACGCAGTATTGGTGCGAAAAACCAATAACAAAGACAATACAAATCCCAATAAGCTATGGACGATGGTGATGTTTTTAACCCAACTGATTTCGTTTAGTTTAAAATATTCGAGTTCGATATAGGCAACGGCTGCCGAATAAACAACGGCGAGAATGATGTAAGGATATAGTTTCCGTAAAGTATCGGATTTGTGTATATAAAATACCGCTTTGAACCATTCTTTGGGATTGTAAATTTCCATAGGACAAAGA
>CALLXZ010000509.1 GCA_937875605.1 uncultured Moheibacter sp. | reverse complement strand
ATCACATAAATCGGTTTTCCGTATTCGATGTAATCGATCAGCGAGGCGGCCGGATACACCTGCAAAGATGTCCCAATTACCAGCAAAATGTCTGCATCTGAAACTTGATCGATCGCCTTACCCATCAATGGAACACCTTCTCCAAACCAAACGATGTCCGGTCGTAATTGCGCACCATCTTCCGCTAAATCGCCCCAATTCAAATCGTCTGACCAGTCATATACCAAATTTTCGTTTTTCTCACTTCGAACTTTTAACAATTTACCGTGAAGGTGAATAACACTTAACGAACCTGCACGTTCATGGAGATCATCCACATTTTGCGTGATGATGACCACTTCGTATCTTTCTTCCAAATTTTTCAGGTAATGATGTGCAGAATTAGGCTGAACTTCTTTGAGTTTAGCTCTGCGCTGGTTATAAAAATTCAAAACCAGTTCCGGATTTCTCTCCCAGCCTTGTGGTGAAGCCACGTCATTTATATCATGATTTTCCCACAAACCATTTGAATCCCGAAAAGTTGAAATTCCGCTTTCCGCACTGATTCCGGCTCCGGTCAAAACGACTATTTTTTTCATTTTTGACAAATTGTACTAATCCTGATTATATAAATTGAAAATCGTTCTTATGTCTTCTATTCCTAATTCTTTTTTATCAATTTTTTGAACCAAAGATGCATTGTCTGAAAAAAACTGTTTGGCACTTTTGATAAAAAAACTGCGGGTTCCGATTTCCGAGGCAGAATCGCTACTGGAAAGAGAAATCATGATTGCCTCATTGGAATCCTTTTTCAACCCAAAAAAAGGAAATGCCGAATGATGTTGCATCTGCATCAACAAATCTCCGTCTGCATTCATTTTGTATTGTGGCGCAAAATTATACAAAGCCGCTTTGGTTCCTGATTGCGCTAACACGATCCAACCCGGCCCATTTTGCCAAGTTTTCAATTCGCCATTATTTTTATAACGTTTTAAATCTATAAATTGAAACCTGAAAATTCTATCACTTTTAGGATGATAAGCGTCAATATGATCAATTTCGGAAGAAGAAATATTCTTCCCATTAACTTTCACTTTTTGATCAAATGAACCCGGTATCGTTAACTTTCCAGAAATAGTCTCTCCCTTTTTAAGTACGACAGATCCTTCAACATCACGAGTATAGCCAATTGCTACTCCTCCAACGACCACCTGGCTCTTAACAGAAATAAAAAGTAGAAAAATTATACTGAAAAAATAAAATTGTTTCATGATAAAATAAGGTTTTTTCAAAGTTATAAAACTAATTTAATTCGCAAATATTTACATTCAGTCATTTTATTACTACACATAGAATTATTATCAGTTCAAGAAAATTGAAAATATTTACTTTTGCAATTGATGAGTAAACTTCCATCTGCATTTATTGAACGAATGAAAAACCGTTTGCCTGAAAATGAATTTGATTCGTTTTTGGTTGCTTACAAATCCGAGACTTTTCCTTCCATAAGATTAAATCCTTCCAAGAAAAAAGAAATCTTTTCGAATGAGAAATCCATCCCATGGTTTGAAAACGGAAAATACCTGGCCGAAAAAAAACAATTCATTACCGATCCGCTTTGGCATGCAGGAGCCTATTACGTGCAGGAACCATCTTCTATGATTTTAGGTGAAATCCTTCAGCGGATTTATCCCAATATAAAACCACAACGAGCCTTGGATTTATGCGCCGCTCCGGGTGGAAAATCGACTCTGCTACAAAGTTTATTGGATGAAAATTCGGTTTTAATAGCCAACGAAGTCATTAAACCGAGAGCACAAATTCTCAAAGAAAACCACATTCGTTTGGGAATCAGCGAAAACATCATCATCACACAAAATGATCCAAAGGATTTCTCAGGTTTTGAAGAATTTTTCGATTATATCCAAGTCGATGCACCTTGCAGCGGCGAAGGAATGTTCAGGAAAGATACGGTTGCGCTTCGCGAATGGTCGGAAGCCAACTGTCAACTTTGCTCGGAACGCTCCAAACGAATTCTCGGAAATATCTTACCCGGTTTGGCAAAGGATGGATATTTGGTTTACAGCACTTGTACGTTTAATACGAAAGAGAATGAAGAATTGGTCAGTTGGGCATGTGAAGAATTTGATTTGAGTTCCCTTCGGTTTGATTTTCCGAAGAGTTGGGGAATTACAGAAATTGAATTTAAAGGTGGTTTCGGATATTATTTTTATCCGCATAAAGTCAAAGGTGAAGGACTTTTTGTTTCAGTGGTCAAAAAGAATTCTGGTTTGGGTTTATTACCCGTTCCTCCTTTTAAAAAAGAGAAAAACATTCAGGTTCCGGAATTGACTGAAAGCAAAAACATCATTCAGGAAAAGGAAAAATTGGTTTGGGAAACGGAAGAACTTAGAACAGTTAAAAACTTCATTTCAAAGAGATTAAACATCGTTTATTCAGGAATTGAATTGGGCGAAATGAAAGGCAAAGATTTCATTCCGGCGCAAGCATTAGCGAGCTTTTACAAACATCTGCATATCTTTCCCGAAGTGGATGTAGAGGCAGAAACTACTTTGCAATTTCTGCGGGGCAACGATCCACAGCTCGACTTAGATGAAAAAGGAATTTATCTGCTTACCTATCAGAATCTGGGATTGGGATTTGTGAAATTTATTGGAAACCGTTCCAATAATTATTATCCAAAACCCTGGAGGATTAAAAATTACTAACTTTAGCCCATGAAACCAATTTACCTAACCTTCTTACTTGCATCGTTTCTTTCATGTGCACAAGAATCTAAAATCATAAAGGAAGAATATCCACCACGTCATATTGGCGATATAGAATTTGACCCAAAACTTGACAATCCTGATTTTAAATTGTGTTATCCGAAATATGTTTTTCAATATTTCAATAATTCGGGAGGAATTGAATACAACGGTGAAAAAATTGCCATTGATAAAACATTCGAAAAAAAGTATAATTCAGAAATTGTAAAAAAAGAATCAGGACTTATTAGAATTCGCTTTGTTGTGAATTGTGAAGGTAAAACAGACCGATTTAGAATTTTGGGATCTGATGAGAATTACCAAGAAAAAGAATTTGACAAATCCATTACAGATCAACTACTTACCATCACCAAAAGTTTGGATGGCTGGAATGTGAAATATTACAACGATAGTGTGATAGATTATTATCAGTACTTAATTTTTAAAATAAAAGATGGTAAAATTTTAAAAATCCTGCCATGAAAAATTTGATTTTATTCTTATTTCCAGTTATAATTTTCGCTCAAGGTGAAAATTGTAATTATTATAAAATGCAAGGAGATTCGCTTAATTACAAAGCATGTTCAATGTTGGAAAAATTAAACGCCTCTCCTATTTACCAATTTCAAAAAGAATATATGGAAGGGTGTGATTCTATAATTGCAATCAATCCAAAATATTCTCCGGCTTATCGGGAAAAATCGGTCGCTTATGTAAAATCAGGGGATTTTGTAGAATGGTTTAAATTAGTAAACGATGCAGTAAAATACGATCCGGAAGGATACCTTGGAATCCGTGCTGGTTTGAAAGCCAAATTCTTTGCCGATTATGAAGGAGCAATTCGCGATATTGACTCTTTGGCTTCCATCACTAAATTCGATTTGGGACATACCCATAACGGCGATTATCACTTGAATTTCGTAAAAGGAATTTCCTATAGCCAATTGGGAGAAAAAGAAAAAGCGATTGAGATTTTCGAAAAACAATTATCGCAGCAAGACCACATCATGGGTTTATATGATTTTTACCAATTGGGTGTAACTTATTTTGAAATTAAGAATTATGAAAAAGCGATTGAGACACTTATTAAACAATTAACAGAAAATGAAAACGCCGAAACACATTATTACCTTGGCCAATCCTACAAATTTCTAAATCAATCTGAAAAATATTCCCTGCATAAAGAAAAAGCCATCGAGCTTTACCGAAAAAGTGTCATCATGCGTGATTCATATAATGAACATATAAACAAAGTATATTTAGAAACGATTTTGAATAATTAAAGCACGTCATGAATGCATCTCAAAAATTGGCAAACCGGTTCCGCGAAGTCATCCTGAACGGAACATTTATCGCCTATACCAATTACAAAAATGAATTGGAAAATCTGGATTGGAAACTCTCCGTACAGAAAACAGAAAACCTCAATACCATTGCGGATTTAGCGCAGCACATTCATTATTACATAAACGGAATCAACCAAGTTTTCAAAGGAGGAACACTTGACATCAAAGACCAATTTAGCTTTGATTTTCCGCCAATTAATTCTCAAAATCAATGGACCGATTTTCTAACTAAATTCTGGAATGATGCAGAAAAATTTGCTCAATTCGTTGAAAAATTACACGACGAAAAATTACAAGAACCTTTTGTCGATGAAAAATACGGAACGTATCAGCGGAATGTAGACGCAATGATTGAGCACGCTTATTATCATTTAGGGCAAATTGTTTTGCTGAAAAAATTGACAATTCGTTGATTTCAATTGAATTTCTTAAATTTGATTCAAACTTTTTGGATGAAACCATTTTTCTATTTTTTAATTCTGAGTTTTGGGATTCTTTCATGTAATGGTGAAACAGCCATTGGCTATAATGACACTATCATAAAACCCCAGTTGGAAATCGTAGCAAGCATGGACTCGATTTTCAACCCCGAAATTACGTATGAACAGATCCAGAAACACCGCAGTGAAATGGTTGGTACAGCCGAAAAAGGATTAGAAAAAACCGAAGCTTTGCAGGACTTTCAGGGAAACAAATCCTTTAAAAAATCAGCCGTTGACTATTTTAAATATGTGAAAACCTATTTTGGTGAAACGCCGGGTATCGACAGTATTTTGTTCAAATTCAATTCACCAGATCGTTTAGAATCTCTTCCCGAAGGCGTTTACAAACAAACGCAGGATAGCTTCAAACAATTTTTGGAATTGGAGAATTCTTTATTGACCGAACAGCAAAAATTCGCTGTCCAATTCAACCTGAAAATGGATTATAAACAACCCAAAACTCCTTAATTCAATCAAATGTTTGTCGTCGTTATTTCTTGGTTATTTGCAAAAAACTTTCGTGGACTTGCCATTTATCCATTCATTTTTCTACGTGATAGAGAATTGAAAGAAAACCTAAAAATCATAAATCATGAAAAAATACATCTGCGTCAGCAGATCGAATTGCTTTGGGTATTTTTCTTTTTGTGGTACGGAACTGAATTTTTAATTCGCTGGATTCAATTCGGAAACCCGCTTGTCGCCTATTTTAACATCAGTTTTGAAAAAGAAGCGTATGCAAACGAATACGATTTAAGCTATTTGAACAAAAGAAAGGTTTGGAATTTCACTAACTATTTATGATTCAATTCCCCGAAATAAATTCTAAAATTCAATTCTTAAAAAAAGAAAAAGAAGTTGAACTGCATTTACTTCGGGAGGACTTAATTCATCCCACTATTTCAGGAAACAAATTTCGAAAACTCAAATACAATTTAATCGAATTTACAAAAGGAAATTATAGCGCCTTACTGACTTTCGGTGGCGCTTATTCCAATCACATTTCCGCTACAGCAGCGGCTGGAAAAGAATTTAAAATTCCTACCATAGGAATCATTCGTGGAGAAGAATTCGAATTAAAGTTCCCTGAAAATCCAACCTTGAAATTTGCAAAAAACTGCGGAATGAAACTAAAATTCATTTCGCGAGAGCAATATAAAAACAAAACAAATCCTGATTTTTTAGACCAATTGAAATCCGAATTCGGAGAAATTTACATTTTACCCGAAGGCGGAACCAATCATCTGGCAGTAGAAGGCTGCGAAGAAATTTTAAACCAACAAACAAAAGAATTTGATTACATCTGTTGTGCCGTCGGAACAGGAGGAACGATTTCGGGAATTATAAATTCCGCTAAAAAACACCAAAAAATAATAGGATTTCCGGCATTAAAAGATTCAGATTTTCTAAATGATGAAATAAAAAATTGGACAGGACGTTCCAATTTTATGCTTGTTTCCGATTATCATTTCGGCGGTTATGCCAAAGTCAATCCTGAATTAATCGATTTTATTAACGAATTTAAAGACCAATTTGACGTAACTTTGGACGCAGTTTATACTGGAAAAATGATGTTTGGACTTGATCAATTAATTAAAAACGGCTTTTTTTCGTCCAATACCAAAGTTCTTGCGGTTCACACCGGTGGAATCCAGGGGAATGAGGGAATGAATCAAAAATTAAATAAGAGAAATAAAACATTGATTTTATGATGAAAGAAAAATTAGGGATACTTATTTTATTGTTTTGTTCACAAATTTTTGCCCAAGAATCACGGGATTTGGATTACATACGTAAACATGCGCTTCTCGCTGTAGAGGAAATGGAATTGTATAAAGTTCCTGCCAGTATCACGCTGTCACAAGGAATTCTGGAAACCGGTGGCGGACAAAGCCGGTTAGCAGAAGTAGCTAATAATCATTTCGGAATCAAATGCAAAGC
>CALLXZ010000508.1 GCA_937875605.1 uncultured Moheibacter sp. | reverse complement strand
ATGTTAGTCGTTTTAGTTTAGGTGCCGGTTATGATTTCGGTGGATTTTATCTGGATGCTGCTTATCAATTACAAAATCAAAAATATGATTATGTATTTGGAAACGGTGAATATGTAGATTATGACAATGGATCTGTTTATTTGGCAGCGCTTCCATTAAATGCCAATCATAATTATGTCGCAGAGGTAAAAAATAATACAGGAATGTTCTTATTGACAGCCGGATGGCAATTCTGATAGAATTATAAATCACATAAAAAAATGGTAGTTGAGGTTCTCGAAGCTACCATTTTTTGTTTTTATTAATTTGTATAAATTTTAATTCGAATAATTAGGAGCTTCTTTGGTAATCACAACATCATGCGGATGACTTTCCGCCAAACCGGCATTGGATATCTTAACCATTTTCCCGTTTTTAATTAAAGATTCAATGTCAGGGGTACCGCAATAACCCATTCCGGCGCGCAGTCCGCCGCAAAGTTGATAAACAACATCCGACAAACTTCCTTTGTACGGAACGCGTCCTTCTATTCCTTCCGGAACTAACTTGTTAGCATCACTTTGGAAATAGCGGTCTTTACTTCCTCGCTTCATCGCAGAAAGAGAACCCATTCCCTGATAAGTTTTGAATTTTCTTCCTTGGTAAATCACTTCCTCGCCCGGCGCTTCATCCGTTCCGGCAAATAGACTACCAATCATCACACAATTTGCACCTGAAGCAATTGCTTTTACGATGTCGCCTGAAAGTTTAATTCCGCCGTCTGCAATGATGGAAACATTTTTACTGTGCGCATATTCATATACATCATAAATTGCCGAAAGCTGCGGAACACCTACGCCTGCGACAACTCTTGTCGTGCAAATAGATCCCGGACCTACACCAACTTTCAATACATTAGCTCCGGCATCAATCAAATCTTTTGCGGCTAATCCTGTCACAATGTTTCCGCCTACAATGTCCAATTCAGGAAAAGAATGACGAACTTCTTTTACTTTATCAATTACACCTTTTGAGTGACCATGCGCAGAATCAAGTGCGATGATGTCCACATCCTTGTTTACCAATGCCTGAACTCTTTCCATTGTTTCTGCACCAACTCCAACTCCGGCTCCGACTCGCAATCTTCCTTGACTATCTTTACAAGCTTGAGGAAATTCCGACAAATTATCGATGTCTTTTATCGTGATTAAACCGATTAATTTATAATTACCATCCACAATAGGTAATTTTTCTACACGGTTTTTTAATAAAATATCTTTTGCTTTGTATAGATCCGTGTTGATGTCCGAAGTGATCAGATTTTCTTTGGTCATTACATCTTCTACCAATTGATCCATATTGGTTTGGTAACGGATATCCCGGTTGGTAATAATCCCTACGAGTGTTCGGTTTTCTTCAATAACAGGAAGACCTGAAATACGGTATTGCCGCATTAGTTCTTCTGCATCTTTTAGTTTATGATGACGGCTAAGTGTAATGGGATCTGAAATCATTCCGTTTTCAGAACGTTTTACAGTATCAATTTCTTTTGCCTGTTCCTCAATGGACATATTTTTATGAACAAATGAAATTCCTCCTTCGCGTGCTAAAGCAATTGCTAATTTTGATTCGGAAACGGTATCCATCGCTGCGGAAACCAAAGGAATATTCAACTGGATTTTGTCCGTTAACCTTGTCTGCAAGGAAACTTGATTAGGTAAGATCTCGGAATAAGAAGGTACTAAAAGGACGTCATCGAAAGTAATTGCGTCCTGAATGATTTTATCGGATAAAGGCATTGCTTTTTGCCAAGCAAATTTAAACATTTTTCGGATGAATTCTACATATTTTAAATTTTAATACCAATTTAACTTAAAGTATTGCGCTAGAAATCTTCACTTTTACATTTCATTAACCGTTCAGAGAGGAAAATTGTTCTTATTTTCGCAACATAAATTTTACAAAATGAATATTCCTTTCAAAAAGTGGAACAATTTATTAGGATTTGCCATGTTATTTATTTCGGCTGTCGTTTATTTAGTGACGATGGAACGAAAGATCAGTTTTTGGGACTGTGGCGAATACATCGTTTCATCAGCAAAACTAGGTGTAACACATGCCCCGGGTGCGGCTTTGTTTCAATTGATTGGAGCAGTTTGGGCAGGATTAGCATTTGGAGACGGAAGTAAATACGCCCTTGTGATTAACTCTATGTCCGCTATCTGTAGCGCATTGGCTATTATGTTACTTTTTTGGACCATTACCCATTTTGTAAGACGAATGTTTTTTGTGACCAAACAAAATGAAATTGCAGAAAATGCTTTTAAAACTTCTCTGTCCAAATCCCAAACCCTGATAGCATTAGGAAGTGGATTGGTAGGTTCTGCTGCTTTTATGTTCAGTGATTCATTTTGGTTTTCAGCATCAGAAGGAGAGGTATATTCAATGGCTTCTTTGTTTACCGCTGTTCTGATTTGGTTAGGATGTAAATGGGAAGAAGCGGCAGACGAACAAAATGCCAACAAATGGTTTTTACTCATTTCGCTTTTCATTGGGCTTTCAACCGGAGTTCACTTAATGGCGATATTGGCAATTCCTGCCGTTTGTTATATGTATTATGCAAAAAATTATAAATTCACAATTAAGAGTTTTCTACTAGCCAATCTTTTTACCGGAATCTTTTTGATTTTTGTTTTCAAAGTAATGTTTGGCGCGATCATGACCTTTTTTGGAAATACAGAAATGTTTGTGGTCAATAATTTCGGGCTTCCGTTTAATTCGGGAACCGTTGTAGCCGGATTAATTTTAGGATTGGTTTTTTATCTCGCTTTCAAATACACTCGAAAATATAATTGGAAATTAGCTAATACATTGGTCTTATCCGTCGCTTTTATGTTGATTGGTTTTTCTTGTTGGTTAGTTATTCCCATTCGTGCCAATGCAAATCCTCACATGAACTTAAATGATCCGGATACTGCGCTTGGGATGTTGGATTATTTTAATCGTGAGCAATACGGTGACTGGCCGACCATTTATGGTCCGGCATACACAGCATCAATAGCAGATGATGGGATAGCGATTTCTGCGAATGGAAATTATGAGACAGAGTCTACAGGAGCGAATTATGTAAAAGACAACCAGAGTGGGAAATACATCAAAGTTTCAGACCGGAAAGACTATGTTTACAATAAGAAACATGTTCAATTGTTTCCAAAAATGTACAATGTAAGTACAACTCAAATGGATGTTTTAGAGAATTATGCTTCTATGTACGGATTTCCGGAATTTAACATAAACGCAGCATATTTCAACAATATGGAAGATCATCCTGAGATTCGAGCACAAAAACGTCAATTGGCGGAAGCTCGTTTTAACGAATTGCTTCAGAAAAAACACGATGGAACTTTGCGTGTTGCTGATTTACAGAAAAACGCTGAATTGCTGGATATTCAACCGCCTACGTTTGGACAGCAAATGAGTTACTTTTTGGATTATCAATTGGATTATATGTTTTTCCGTTATTTCATGTGGAACTTCTCAGGAAAACAAAACGATTGGGAAGGAAATAGAGAGGTAACTAAAGGGAATTGGGTAACCGGAATTTCATTTTTTGATAATTGGCGATTGGGAGATCAGTCGAAATTACCGGCGGTCTATAAAGAAAACCAAGGACATAATGTTTATTTTATGTTGCCGTTGATTTTAGGATTGATCGGGTTCTTTGTTCAGTTAAACCGAAATGTTACCCATTGGTGGGCTCTTCTTTCCTTGTTTTTATTGACCAGTGTCGGAATTATTTTCTATACCAGTGTAAAACCATTTGAACCAAGAGAGCGAGATTATGCCTTGGTTAGTTCTTTTTATGCTTTTTCTATTTGGATAGGTTTAGGCGTTCAGGGGATATATTTGTTAGTAAAAAAAATCAAAAAGAGAGAATTAATACCATCGGTTTCTATTGTGATATCGGCTTTGTGTTTAGGAATTCCTTTGTTAATGGGCTTCCAGAACTGGGATGATCATGACCGTTCAAAACGAGAAGGTGCTTATGCGTTGGCACATAATTATCTGAATAATCTTGATAAAAACTCTATTCTCTTTGTTTATGGAGATAATGATACTTATCCGCTTTGGGGATTACAGGAAACAGAATTGTTCCGTGACGATGTGAAAATTGTAAATTATACTTTACTCGGCTCTCCTTGGAACATCGAGCAATCTTTACGAAAAACCTATAACGCTCCGGCGCTTCCTTCCAAATTGAAATACAAAGATTTTCAGTTAAATACCAATGATAACATCATGGTCGTAGCGGGAAATATCAAATCTATTTTTGGAGAATTACACAGCATCATCAGACCAGATGCCGGATTGAGTGTAGCCGAAGTCATGAGTTTGCCAGCGGATCAGATTACTCAATATTTAGTGGACCCGGGTTATGATCCCGTTGGGATTCAGCAGTTATACAATTCGGTCAAACCTTTAGAACAATATTTGGTGAAGGACAGCATGACGGTAAAAGAAGCATTTGAATTTTTAATGGACAATAAAAATCCGGCAAAAACAGCTTTGGCTGATTATTTTGGATATCCGATTGGAGCCGTAAACTATCTTCCGGTAGAAAAGATTATCATTCCGGTTAATAAACAAAACGCTTTAAAATACGGAATTGTTTCACCAAAAGATGCGGATAAAATAGTAGATAACATCACGATAATGCTTGGGAAAAGACAATTGTATAAATCTGAATTTTTGATGATTTCCATGTTTGCAGAATACAATTGGGATAGAAGTATTTATTTCAGTGGAGGTGGCGTTTCCGATCCTTCCAATATTTTCTGGTTAAGTGATTATTTGGAAAACAATGGCTTCTCGTACAAATTTGTTCCGATTTATACCCGTTTTGGTTCGGGAGGAAAATTAGGAAGAAGCAATACGGAGCAGATGTATAAAAATTTCAATTCATTTGAATGGGCAAATTATAATTTACCAAATGCTTCCTTTTCCAATACAGACCGAAATTACACTAATACGTATCGAAATATATCAATCCGTCTGGCAGAGGATTTCACAGAGCTTGGCAACAAAGCAAAGGCAAAAGAAGTTTTAGACAAAGTGATGGAAATGATTCCGGATGAGCCAAGGTATGATTATGGACTAAGCACAGAGCGCATTGCGCAGGCGTATAACAAGATTGGTGAGACTAAAAAGGCACAGACTTTGATAAATACTGCCAAGCAACGTTTGGTGGAGAAAATCAGTTTTTATGAATCTTTACCGGATAATGTCCGATATACGGTTTCGGCGGACTTGTCAGATGCGAGAAGTGATTATTCGCTGATGGTTTATGGAAGAGTAGGTGAATTATTGGGTAAAAAAGATACGGCAGGAGCAATGAAATTTTTCCAGTCGGAATTTAAACCGGTACGTGATAAATTAATTCAATCCTATCAGCAATACAACAAAGATGGTAATGTAGACGTTAGAGAACAAAATAACATAGACGGTCAGTTTAAATTTGTAAGCGAACTTTTGGGAATTGCCGATTTGATTGATACGACTTATGCGGAAAAAGAAACAAACGAATTATATAAAATATTAACAAACGAAAAATAAATAATTGAAACAGATGAAAAAATTGATTTTCAGTGTGGCATTGGCAGTAATCGGAATGGTTTCGATAAATGCACAGGAAGGATTCAAGGCGGAAGTAACGTTAGGAGCAACCATAGGAGATGCTTCCGACGCTTTTGGAATTAATTATGGAGCAGCGGCCTCTTATCTTGTTCCTGTGATGGATAATTTACATGTTGGAGGAAAAGTAGGATTGGATATTTTTAATGGAAAAGATATTGATGTGATTGGTTTTGACTCTAATTTTAAAGTTAAAAACATGACATTAATCCCAATTACAGCAAGCGCTCAGTACGACTTTGCGGAACAATTTTTTGGTGGTGTTGATTTAGGGTATGCTTTGAGTTTAAACAATGATTATAACGGAGGTTTTTATTTCATGCCTAAAGCCGGATGGCAAAACGAATACATTCAAGTATTTGGATATTTGAAAGGAATGTCTTCTAAAATTGATAAAGATTTAGATCCCGGAAGTGATTTAGTTAAGAACTTCAATAATACGATGGGAATCGGCATAGGTGCTGCTTACAAATTCTAATTCAAATTAATTTACATAAAAAAACACCTGAAAGGTTTTAAAACTTTTCAGGTGTTTTTTTATTGAATAATTATTTAAAATAACCCGTTTATCTGGGCATCGACTTTATCATAGATAAAACTTAGATCTTCCGGATTGTTAACAAAATCAAGATTATCCACATCTATAATCAATAATTTCCCATCCGTATAAGTTTTTACCCATTCTTCGTATTTATCGTTTAATCGGCTGAGATATTCGATGCTGATAGAGCTTTCATATTCGCGTCCTCTTTGTTGAATTTGTTTGACCAAAGTCGGAATAGAAGCACGCAGATAAATCAACAAATCCGGTGCCTGCACAAAAGAATTCATCAAATTAAAAACCGTCAAATAATTTTCATAATCACGTGTCATCAAAAGTCCCATGTCATGAAGATTGCTCGCAAAAATATAAGCATCCTCATGAATCGTTCTGTCCTGAATGATGTTTTCACCACTCTCACGGATTTCTTTTACCTGATTAAAACGGCTTCCCAAGAAATAAATCTGCAGGTTAAATGCCCATTTCTCCATATCATTGTAAAAATCATCCAGATAAGGGTTTTCATCAACGCTCTCAAACTGAGGTTTCCAGCGAAAGTTCTTTGCCAATAATTGCGTTAATGTGGTTTTTCCGGCTCCTATGTTCCCAGCGATTGCGATGTGCATTATTATAGATTTTTTTGGAATTCGTAAAGATAAACAACCTTGTCTTTTAACACAAAAAGAAAGCGGTTATTTACAGAAAAATAATCCAAACCCTTTTGTAGCGCTATTTCCCAGCTTTCTTTGGAATTTAAATTAAGCTCAAATAATTTATTTTTTTGCGAATAATAAATATATGGCGGACGAACATAAATTTGTCCGAATTCCTGAAAGGGAATCACCGATTCTAACTGAGCATATTCATCAAAACGAAGAATTTTTTTACTTCCAACTAAATAGATTTTATTTTGATGATAAACAATCTCCGAATAAAATTCATCGCCCGTTTTTTCACTAAGGATAACTGATTGACGAATCGCTTTTTTATCACGGTAATTCCATAAAACCAATCGTTGTAAAACCGGATCATAACCCCAAAGAAAATTATTGTCTACCAAAGCCGTCAGCGTAGGAGAGAAGTTGGTTTCCATCGGAAATTGAATGACATCCTGAACCGGATTTAACTGATTGTCTAAAACCAATAAATTGAACAAAGCCGATTTCAGCGTGATTTGTAAAACGTTTTGAGTATTAAGATCTTCCAGAACCGTTTGATTGGAAAAGGTTTTTCTTTTTTTAGTTTGAAAATCAATTTTATTGAGTTCCGAAAAATTTCGGATGTAGTAAATATTATGAAAATCATCGGTTCCGAAATCGGTAATGCTGTCGCGGCTTTCGATCAGGATGGAATCCATCAACTTCAGATTTTGACCTGTCAATATTTGAAGTCCAAAAAGAAAAAGGACAGATGGAAGAAATGATTTCATAGTTAAAATCAAAAATAGGGAAAATAATAAAGCCCGCCGACAGGCAGACTTTATTTTTGTGATCACGGAGGGATTCAAACCCCCGACCGCTGGAGCCGAAATCCAGTGCTCTATTCAGCTGAGCTACGTGACCATTTGGGTTCGCAAAAGTAATTAATTCTGAATTACAATCCCAAAACTTTTACTCCTTGTTCAAAAATAATATCGTCCGGAATTCCTGCTGATTTTAGTTTGTCCAAATCTTTCTGAAGTTCAGAGGATATACTTCCTTTTTGTTCGGTTAATTTTTTCACGCCTTCATAATCACCATTTCCTTGAAGGGTCAGAATCAGTTCAGAAAGCCCGTTCATGGCAGACTCCATTTTGGCGAAATCCACGATGTAGGTTCCATCATTGGTTCGTTTAAATGCACCACGTTCTTCAAAATAATTAAAACAAATCATATTGGCAGATCCGTGTGCACTTGCTCCAAATCGAACTGAGCGGAAAATTCCCGCCAGGAAAGTGACCATAAAATCCTCTTTTTTTCCTTCCAACTCTCCTTTTTGAAGCAATTGATTGACCATATACAATCCTAAAATATCCGCTTTTCCTTCTTCCAAATGGGATTGTTGTTCTTTTAATGCTTCGCGGACCGTTCCTTTTCCGTTGACGGTGTTTTTAATTCCTAAACCATGCGCTACTTCGTGAAACATCACATTGGCAAAAAACGCATCAAACCTTACGTGTTGACGTTGGGATTTATCAATTAAAACATCGGCAATTGGTACCATGATTTTATCAAATTTTGCACGCATCGCATTTTTTAGTTGCAGACGGCGTGTTCCCTTTTCCAATTGAACACGTTCATCGTTGGGTAAATTGATAGCGATCGTTTTTCCTCCGGCATTACAGTCTCCAGCATAATATACTACATCGTAAGCATTTAGATCTGAATCTGTTCCGGGTGACTCGGTTTTGAATTGATCAGCTACCGGAAGATTTCTCTGTAATTCAGGTAAAAATTTGGCGAATTTTTCCAATTTTTTAGACCATTCCATATCTTTTACCAGCACATAGGCTTCATGGGCAGCTTTGTAACCAAATAGTTGATCTTCGTAGGTTTCAATCGGACCGATTACGAAATCCAAACGATTGGTTTTCATATTCATCCATGCAATGTCACTTTCGAAATATTGATCAGTTTCCAATGCATTTGCACGGGTTTCCAAATAAATTTTCAGCCCTTCATCTTCTGCAAAAGTGGCAGCTTTTCGTAAAAGTCCGGCTGCTTTGGAAATTTGGTCTTTAAAATGAACATGATAGGGAATCGTGTAAAGAGTACCGTCTTTGTTTCTTCGTACAAAATTATACTGGTTTTTTCCATCCGGAAGATTGGCTTTTTCAAATTCTTCAATGGTCATATCAAGCGGATAAAAATTCGCCCCCAATGGTTTAGGTCCAAATCCTTTGATAAATGGGTTCATATTGTCTAATCGATCCCATGGTCCATAATTGATTTCTACATAATTACGGGTAGCCCCGGAAACTTTGGAGAGCAATTCTTCTTTATCGCCATATGCTTCGTACCAGAAAAGTTCGTCCATAATTTGAGAAGCTTCTATAAAAATCACGATCATCGCTTTTTCTTTGTCGCTTAAATGATTGAGATCGGTCTCAAGTCGAACGGTAGCATAAGATTTTAAGGAGTCAAGTGTGACAATGTCCTGTTTTTGCCCATCCACTATGTTGGGAGTTGTAGGTTCTTTTTTACAATTAAAAAATGCAAAACAAATGCTGAGCATGCCAATTCCAAATATAAATTTCATGTTTTGATGCGTTTAATTCTCAAAAATACAAAAAAAGAAGCTGAATTCGGAAATCCAGCTTCTTGAGAGTTCAATTGAAAAGAAACAATTATTTTATGATGATTTTTACAGAATGCAATTTGTTGGAATGAATCTTTAAAACATAGGTTCCTTTAGGTAAACTTTGATTGATGATAGAGAAATCATAATTGTTTACGTTTTTGGAAGTGTAAAATAAATTTCCGGTCATATCATAAATATCGATTTGCTGGATCGGATATTTTGATTTGATGAAAGTTTTTTCGCCTTGTTTGGTAGGATTCGGATAAACCTGAACGGCAGGAATGTTGTCATTTTCCGTATTGGACATATTGGGATCCACTACTTCAAATTCAACCCGATTGGAAACTTCTGTATATGAATCATTTGTAAACATCACGATGAAATAATCGCCAGCTTCGCTCGGAAGAGCTTCTCCTGTGATGATCGCAGAACCTTCGGGCTGTCCGTCAAAATAAGTATAACTCAACAATTCGTCTATATTTGGATCGTCTCCTTCGTGGTAAATTCCTAACCAGTCTTTGATGATTCCCGGTGCATCTGACCAAGTCGCGATGATGTTTTCGTTAAGATTGTAGATGGTTTTGTTGATTGCCAATTGGGTAATGTGCTCCCCAACCTGAAAAAATACTTTGTTTCCGATGCTGTTATAACCATCTTGCAGATAGTATTCGGCGTAGTAATATCCTTTCGCTAAATTGGAAAATGTAAAAGATCCATTTTCTTCCGTTACATAATCCCATTGCGTAGAAGTTTGTGAGCCCGGAATGTGTCCGACTTTGTAAATCCCAATCCAGTCATTGCTGAAATGAGGAGCATTTGTAAAGGATAGATTTACACTTTCGCCTTCCTCGTACATTTCTTTATCGGTTTCCAAATGTACAAACGGCCCTACATAAAAATAACTTCTTTCCGCTACTTCATCATAACCGCCGTCTCCAAAAATGGCCGCATAATATCTTCCCGCATCCGGCAGACCGTTGAAGTTGATGGTTCCGCTGGTTTGTCCGTTCAAATAGCTCCATAGTTGTGAGGGAGAAGAAGATCCGGGTGTTTGGTTTTCTTTGTAAATCCCGATCCATGCTTCGGCATGATCAGGCGCGTCCGTAAATAGAACCTGAATGGGTGCGTTTTGAGCGTAAGCAATTGTGTCGGTTTCGATGTGTGTATCAACGACAACGCTGTTGATGATGGTGAATTCTTTGGTATTGCTCCATTCAGACCAACTTAAATTCTCATCCCGGTATCTTGCTTTGATGAAATAATTTCCATTTGGAATTTCATTTTCGGCAATGGTAAATTTAGTTATATCAATTCCTAAATTCAGATTGGCAGTAGAATCTACCTGCGAACCAACCGGGCCATAAAGATTTTCAAAATCACGGTAAACTTCTTTTTCGATAATATCAAAAGCAGAGGTTTTAGAAATCAAAAATTGAGTAGTATTTAAATTCTGATCGGTAGTAGTTTGGTAAGCAGAACCTTCGATGGTCAGCGGCAGTTCGGATTCTTCCGGAAATGAAGTAAGGATTTCCGGTTTTTCGGGAGCAGCCAATCCTTTGTAATGATGGAATTCATCCATCAATTCGTTATCTTTCCACTTGTAAACGCTTCCAATCGAATAATTCTCCACATCAAAAGTTCCGTTTTCCACATCAATGTCGATGATTTGATAAATCCAGTTTGAAATGGTTTTCTGAACATCTTCGAAATCCTGCTCGACAGACATTCCCCAATATTGATCCCAGGCAACACCGCCGGAAATGATCTGATAAGTAGGTGTGTCTTTTAATTGACCTCTGTGGTACAGATGGTGATGCGCACCTATGTGCAAAATGTGTTTAGGGGAACTTGTCAGAACTGGCATTACGGAATTTCGAATCCATGTGGAAATATCTCCAACGTATTGTTCAGCCTGATAAGGTCTGTGTCCCAACGATATAATCCAATCAACTGTATCGTCGTTATTGGCAGCGTCTATTATCTGCATGACCCAACTGAGCTGCGTAGCACTGGTGTGTTCGGTGTCTGTTGCGATGAACAAGACGTTTCCAACTTGATTGGCATAATAATTTTCGGTTCCGGAAGAAATTCCTTTATACGTTATTTCGTCTAAAACAAAATGATCATAATATGCCTGCATCCCAAGTGTTCCGTAGGTTTCATGGTTTCCGACAAGAGTTTGGATTGGTAAAAGTGAAGAAAGTGCTTTGTTCTTTTTGAAATGAACGTGTTCATAATGATCCAACGTTCCCACATCTACCTGATCTCCTACCATCACAGTCATAATGATGTTGTCAGAAGGAGCTTTTTCAAATCCCCATTTTTCGGCGATTTTTCTACGTGCGGCTGAAACCAGCGAGTCAAATCGGGGTACGTTTCGCATCTGATTATCACCCAAAACCAGGAAACGAAGATGTCCGTCTTCGGTCGATGCCTGTCCGGGCAGTGGCATGGTGCGGAACGAATAAATATCCGAAGTCATGTTTCCGGTTTTTACACGGTAATAGTATTTTGTATTGGGTTGTAGATTTTGGATTTTAGCTGTGTGGTAATAATAATTGGCATTGTATCCGACATCTGATAGAATTTGATTGGTTCCGGTTATGGATTGATTCAAATTAGAAGACGAACTGCCATATTCTACAATGGTTTCAGGGTTCGTTTCTGTTTTCCAATTGATATAAATGGAATGAGGTGTAGGAGCCTGCAAATAAGGGGAAAGTTCCTGAGCCATGCAGAATGTGCTGATAAATAGGGTGATGAGTAGATTAAAATGTTTCATTATTTGTGTGAATTAAAATTTGAAACAAATCTAAATTCATCCAAAGTTAAAGGGGTTAAAAACGCATTATCTAATCATTAACATTTCTACATAAAAGAAGCCGAATCAAACGATCCGACTTCTTAAGTTAACACACATGAGGACAAATTTGTACAGTGCAAATTTGAAAACTAATTTTAAAGTGAAGGTTAAGGGAATGATAATAATTGGATAAATAAAGAAGTCCCGGATTGCTCCGGGACTTTGGGTGAATGAGGGGTCTCGAACCCCCGACCTCCGGAACCACAATCCGGCGCTCTAACCAACTGAGCTACAATCACCATTTTTCAATTGGATTGCAAATATATAAATTATTTGAATTCCTACGTTCAAAATTTGAAATTTATCCTTTAAAATTAAACAAGTCCTTCGAAGTCTTTCAGTCCCAAGTATCCTTTCAGTATAAAACCTTCGCCTGCTTGCGTTCCGATGAGCATACCTAAATCTTTGGCTCTGTTTTCGATGCTTTCCTGAAATAGTTTGGAAGAGATAGGTGTGTCGGGTTCGGAATTTGAGGGATCATGAAATTGGGTCTTATAGGCAAAACAAGCTTGTTTTTTTTTCTCCACAAATCCGGTTACATCCAAAACGAAATCCGGTTTTAAAGGAAACCACTGGATGTAATGAAAAATATGTTTGGGACGCCACGCTTTTTGACCCGTTTCGATTTTTTTTAACCCGGAAAGAAAACAAGCTTTTTCTACTAAATCAGCTCCTTTTCCGTGGTCGATGTGACGATCTTCAACGGCATTACACAATACGATTTCGGGTTGATATTTCCTGATTATTTCGATGATTTTTAGCTGATGTTGTTCGTCATTTATAAAGAATCCATCCCGAAAACCCAAATTCTCACGGATTTTCACTCCTAAAATAGCTGCGGCATCAGCGGCTTCCTGTTTTCGGGTTTCCTCCGTTCCGCGTGTTCCCAATTCTCCTCTTGTCAAATCCAGGATTCCTATTTTTTTTCCTTCCTGCACCATTTTGGCAACGGTAGCTCCCGCTCCCAATTCAACATCATCAGGATGTGCTCCGATGGCTAATATGTCTAATTTCATATGACAACTATTGGTTGGATGTCAGATGTTTGATGGAGGTGTTGTTATCAACATCCATCATCGAACACCACGCATCATTAATTCTTCTCAATCCACTTTGTAATTTTCTTACTATCCGGAGTAGTGATGGAATAGAAATAATCTTGAAGCGTTCCATCTTCGTTTATGATGTATTTCTGAAAGTTCCATTTTACAGAAGAGCTTTTCTTTCCGTTCAATTCTTTCTGAGTCAAAAACTGATAAATAGGAGCGATGCTGTCACCTTTTACGGAGACTTTACTCATCATAGGGAAAGTTACGCCGTAGTTGATTTTACAGAATTCTGCAATTTCTTCATTGCTTCCCGGGTCTTGTTCACCAAAATCATTGGACGGAAATCCTACGATTACGAAATTTTGGTCTTTGTATTTCTGATATAATTCTTCCAAACCGTCAAACTGTGGCGTAAATCCACATTTAGAAGCAGTATTTACAATTAATATTTTCTTACCCTTTAGATCAGCAAAATCAAATTCGTTTCCGCTGATGTCCTCTACTTTATAGTCGTAAATTGTGTTCATTTTTTTATTATTTTGAGCATTGCAATTTGTGAAGAAAATTAGCAAAGCAATTAAACTTAACCTTTTCATTTTGCTTTCTTTTTTGAATTAAATTTCTGATTTCTAATGTACGAAATTATCGACAAAATCAACATGGAAACTGCTGTGGCGTAAATCCAATTCGGAATCGGAATCGGATCGCCAGCGGCGTAAGAATGTAATCCGGATAGGTAATAATTCACCCCGAAATAGGTCATGATGATGGACCAAACCGCCCACATACTCGCCACGTTAAATGCCCACTTTCCACGTAATCCCGGAACCAAACGAAGGTGTAGGACAATTGCATACACAATCACAGAAATAAATGCCCAAGTTTCTTTTGGATCCCAGCTCCAGTAACGCCCCCAACTTTCATTGGCCCACATTCCGCCTAAAAATGTTCCGATAGTCAATGCAAACAAACCAATGGTATTTGCCATTTCGCTGACGATGGTGATTTCTTGAATCGAACGTTTGATTTTAGGGGTTGGTTTGAAACAAAGTAAGATCAAAGCGATCACTCCAATTACAGCGGAAAGTCCGAAAAATCCATAACTGGAAGTGATAATTCCTACGTGAACCATGAGCCAATAGGATTTTAAGACTGGAACCAATGGGGAAATCTGCGGGTCTAACAATCCGCCTCCATGAGCAAATCCCATCATGATCATAGCCACTATAGCTCCTGCTGCAGGAATGAATGCGTTGCGGTTACGGTATAAAATCAATCCGGATAAAACGCCAATAGATGAAATAAAAATGATTGCTTCATATCCATTGCTCCATGGAGCGTGCCCTGAAAGATACCATCGGATTCCTAAACCTATCAGATGGATGATAAAAGCAGTCAGGAGAAGTGCTAAGAAAAAGACAGTAATTTTATGAATCAGTTTTCCAAATCGAGTGGATTGATTTAAAACTTCGATAAACGAAAGAATGATAATTATAGATCCAAGCATACTATAAACAATCATCAGCCATAGAAAGATATTCATTTTATTGTAGAATACTTCCAAGTTTACTTTTGCATCGGAAGGGATTACATTTTTCCCCCATTCGTGCTGATAATCGGTGATGGCTTTTAAAGATTGATCTGCTTTGCTCCAGTTTCCATTTTGAAATCCTGATTTTAAATCGTTAAAATAGCGGGTGATAAAATCATAAGCTGTTTTTTCAATTTCGATCGGACTCTCTTCCGTACTGTAAATCCAAGAAGTCCAAGTTTCACCGGGATCATTTTTAACGGGAATTATTTTTGTGTAATAACTATAAACGATGTTGTTAAATACATTGAATCTTTCAGTTAAATTGATGACTTCATCATCGTATTTGGTTCGGTCTGCCGGACGTTTGCTGAATGCGGAATTGTATTGTTTTTCCAATATGTATTGTCCTGTTGCCGGATCAATTAAATTCAAATAAGTAGTATAACCACCTCTAAGACCAATAGTTCCTTCTATAACTTTTGTCTCTTCTCTTAATTTGTCTCCACCGGAATTTTGTACATAAATCAGTGGTGCACCTGCCCAAGACGAAGGATCAATTTGCATCGAAAGAAACCATTGATCAGAAGAAAATCCTTCAAATTTATCTTTTTTATAAATTTTCCTGAGCAATTCAAGCGTGTGCGTATTCATCGGTTTGATACGTCCTTCAAAATCCTGCACCAAAAGATGTCCGAATTTTTCTGCATGTACCGCATCCACTTTGAATTGTTTTCCTAATTCGTCGGGATGTGCAAATTGTGCCGATGGCTGGACTTCTTTGTGTTGGCCCGGAATCGTATCCGATGTTCTCTCATGTTGTGAATGGTCATGATTATGTTCGGAGTTAATGGAATCCTGAGCCGAAGTTGTTCCGAAAAACAAAAGAAAAGGAAGAATGATAAGTGCCTTTTTATGTAAATCGGTCAATTGTTTGTTCAATTTCCAGAAATGCGTTCCCTTCCAAAAAAGCGTGGCAAAAAGTCCAAAAAACAATAAGAAATAGCCAACGTAAGTAACGTTAGTTCCCCACCAGTCTGCATTGACAGAAAGAATGGTTCCGCCTTCGTCCGGAAAATAACTCGCCTGAAAGAAGCGGTAACCACGATAATCCATTACATTGTTCATGTATACATGATGCGGTGTTTCCTCGCCTTTGTCAATTACCGTAATTTCGCTTTCAAAAGAAGATGGATTAGCAGATCCAGGATAACGATCTAGAATAAAGTCGTCACAACGAATCGAAAAAGGAGTATGAATTATTTTCGAACCAAATCCGACTGAAACGCCCAATCCGTTGATCGTTGTGTTTTTACTGAAAGAAGTTATGCCTCGCCCTCCGATGATCGTGAGTGTGTCTTTTTCAGAGCCTGAAGTTAGTTCAACGATAACAGCGCCCGGCAGATCCTTTTCTATAGCATTGGTTTTATCTCCTTTGTAATAAACAATTTTTCCTTGAAAAGCAGGTTGAGGAATGATTAAATTAGTATTGTTGATCGTGTAAAGTGTGCGGTAATTTAAAGGTTGGGGTTGGTTGATTTCAATTTTTCCGGATTGTTGTGCTAACAAAGCAGAATCCGTTACCATTCCTTTTTCTTGTCCGGTCATGGTCATAAACTGACCTTCAAAAGGTGAATTGATGAGTAATTTCCCTTCCTGCTCTATTAATTGCACAGAACCTTCCATCGGATTATTGTAGCTGACCATCGTGCCGGAAACGTTCTTGATTTCTCCTTCTCCGATAAATTCACTCTCTCTTCCGTTTTGTCCCATTGTCACGATTTCCAACATTTTTTTACCCGAATTTGTTTTTTGGATGGAATCTTTTGCCAACGGAATGTAGTCAATGGTTTTCAGTGTAACAACCTTGTCTTCAAATCCATAATCTTGTTCAAATGTTCTTTTAAATGGCCAAGGGGTTTCTTTGGCATTGAAATGCGACATCATATAGGCATTTTTGTCGTATCGTAAAGCTCGGCTCTTATCGTTAATTTCCAATTTGAAATAGGTGCGATCGGAAATGATTTCGTTTGTTGTTTCACCTTCGCGGATCGGCATTTGACCTTCGAAACTGATGTAACGCGTGATGGCACCACCAATAAAAATAAACAGAAAAGACAAATGGAAAATCAAAACCGGCCATTTATCCTTCCGTAAAAGACGGTAACGTTTGATGTTTCCGATGAACAAAATAATTAACCAAAGCATGAGGATTTCAAACCATTTGGCTTCGTATATCAAGGTTTTTGCAGTTGGAGTGTCGTAGTCATTCTCTATAAAAGTTGCAACGGCCATGGCAATTGCGTACAAGAACAAAAGAACCGTCATGGTTCGTGTAGAGAAGAAGATTTTTTCGATGCGCGTCATTATGATCAATCCTTAATTAACTCACAAAAATACATCATGCACAAGTATATAACATCTCTGATTCTGTGATTTTTGTTAGATTAATTAAGATAATTCTAATTTAAACTAATTCTAATTAAGCAAATTAAATTTCAAATTATTCGGCAAAATAATTAACTTTTCGACGTTTTTAAAAATTAACACAATAATTTAATATGAGCAATGAATTTCATAGTACTCGATGGGGGCAGTTTATATCGTTGATTACAGTCTTTTTTTTCTGGGGCTTTGTTGCGGCGAGTAATGATATTTTGATTCCGGTTTTCAAGGAAGCGTTTCATTTGACACAAGGACAAAGTCAATTGGTCGCTGTTGCATTTTATGTTGCTTATACTGTGGGCTCTATTATTTATATGCTTATTTCATTGGCAATTGGAAAAGATTTGATTAACAAAATAGGCTACAAAAATTCACTCATCATTGGATTGATAATCTCTGCATTGGGAACCATTTTGTTTTATCCTGCAGCAAATGCCCAATCATTTCCATTGATGCTTTCAGGTTTGTTCATAGTAGGTTTAGGATTTTCGCTACAACAAACGGTAGCCAATCCTTTGGCAATTGCCATGGGACCAGCTAAAACAGGTTCACAGCGCTTGACTTTAGCGGGAGGAATTAATAATTTTGGAACGACTATCGGACCTTTGATTGTAAGTTTTGCGATTTTCGGTTCAACAACGAGCTCCAATACTACAGCGAGTATCGAAAGTGTGAAAATTCCATATCTATGTTTAGGACTTGCATTTTTATTGGTAGCAGTATTTTTGAAATTTTCAAATGTCCCAAATAGACCAAAAATCGAAGAGCCAACTGATGAAGTTGATGAAATTGGTGCTGAATTAAATAACGTAACGAAAGCAGTTCAACAACCCTATAGGAAATCAGCACTGTATTATCCACAGCTGGTTTTGGGGATGTTGGCAATTTTTATATATGTTGGCGTTGAAGTTTCTACGGCAAGTAATTTGCCTGCTTACATGGAGAAAAGTCTAGGGTTTTCTGTCAAAGATGTTGCGCCTTATATTTCTCTTTATTGGGCGAGCATGATGATTGGTCGCTGGGCCGGTGCTGTCGAAGCATTTAATTTGAATAAATCCACCGAAAAAATTGTAAAATTGATTGCGCCTTATTTGGCATTTGGGGTTTTCTTGTTTGTGAATTTCATTGCAGGACATGATTTAGGGCCGTTTTATATTTATGCAGCTATTATATTGGTTTTGATTGCAGCGGATTATATGAGTCAGGGAAATCCTGTGAAAATGCTTTTGATTTTCTCGATTTTAGGAATTACCGCCACAGGAATCGGAATGGCAACTTCAGGGATGGTCAGCGTTTACGCATTCACAAGTGTGGGATTATTTTGTAGTACACTGTGGCCATGTATTTTCACTTTGGCGGTTGCCGGATTGGGAAAACATACAAGTCAGGGAAGTTCATTCCTCATTATGATGATTATGGGTGGAGGGATAATCAGTTGGATTCAAGGTATGATTGCCGACGCAACTACAATTCATTTCAGTTATATCGTTGGAATTTTATGTTTCGGATATTTGGCATTTTATGCGTGGAGAGTAAAGGGAATTTTGAAATCGCAAGGAATTGATTTTGATCAAAAATTAACCGGAGGAAACTAATTCGGATCTCGTAAATACGGTTCGATTTTATTTTTACAATTAGTGCAGAAATCATCCGTTTCGTCTACTGTTATAACTTTGCCGTTTGCATCCCGCATCAAGCAGGATTTTGAACTTTTACAGTGCGGTAGTCCCAATGTGTGTCCGAATTCATGAAAAACAACTTTTTTCAAACGTTCATTTTTATGATCTTCTGATTTAGCACCCCGAAAAGTTCTGAAAGTAGAAACCACACAAGATTTTCCCGGACGATAAGCAAGACCCATAATTCCCCAATCTTCGTGTTTGCCTAAGGTTGTAGAAATATCTTTATTCGTCAACCCTATTACCTTATCCGTTTCATAATTTTCTTTTAAATAGTGGATCAATTTATCAGCCCGATAACGGCTTCCGGGTTTATAAAATGCTTCGGACGGTAGTTCGTTTTGAATGATTATCAAAGTGTCAAATTTGAATTTTTCACGAAAAACAAGTTCTACAAATTCTAATTTTTCTGAATCGAATTGGTCAAAGGATACAAGCGTTATTTCAGTAGAACGATTTGATCTTGAGCAAAATAGGAAGCAGAGTACAAAAAAAAGACTTAACAAAATTAATTTAGCAGAATTCATAGATTATTTTTACATTAGTTTTATTATTCATTAAACTTATTTAATACACAATTTATGAAGCGAAATTTAACATTTTTATCAATTTGTTTTGCATTGGCTTTTTCAGGATTGAATGCTCAGCAATCATCTTTGGAAGGCAATGCAAGAAAATGGATAACTGACCACACACAGGAATTGGGGCTTAAACAGCACCATAATTTAGATCTAAGATTTAGTCGAGTTGGATTTTCCGGAGAGACTTTACGTTTTCAACAGATGATTTCCGGTGTACCGGTATTTCAATCGGAAGTTGTTGTACATTTCAATAACAAAGGAGTAGTAACGCATACCTCAGAAAGTTTGCAGAAAAATGCAACTAATATTTCAGTAGTTCCGGCTATTTCAGCTGAAACAGCTTTGAACAAAGCAAAAACTCAACTGAATCTGCAAGGAGAAATTATGTTTGAAGAAAACAAACTATATGTTTTACAAACAGAAAATGATGAAACGAAATTGGTTTACCGTGTAGTATTGAATTCATTTGATACAAGTGGAGATTGGGAGGCGATGGTAGATGCCCAAAACGGTAATATTATCAGCGTTAAGGATATATCCATAAAACATCATCATTGCTCATCAAGCCACGATCATAATGATCCTGATGAAAAAAAATCAGAAGATGTAAAAACTGAAGAATCGGTAGTAATGGAAACAGGATCCGGATATATTTTCAATCCAGATCCACTTACCCGTGCTGGGGTTCCTTATGGTGGTCAATATGTAGATGGTAACGATGCTACGAATGCTAGCCTAGATGCGGCAAGATCTTTAGTGACGATTCCTGAATTGCAATTTTCAGGAGGTGTATATAGATTAAAAGGAACTTATGCTGAAATTGCAGATGTAGAAGCACCTTCAACTGGTCTTTTTACACAAGCAAGCAATGAATTTTTATTTAACCGAAATGAACAAGGTTTTGAAGCAGTAAATACCTACTGGCATATCGATAATAATTTGAGATATATCAATGAAACTTTGGGTATTGAGTGTGTATCAAGGTTTAACAATGGGGTGGTTCGAGTTGACCCTCATGCTTGGGGTGGACAAGATCAATCAAGTTATGGAGGAGGAATTTTGAAATTTGGAGAAGGTTGTGTAGATGATGGAGAAGACGCAGATGTAATTTTACATGAATTAGGGCATGGAATTCATGATTGGTTGACAAATGGAGGCTTGTCTCAGGTAAATGGATTGAGTGAAGGAAGTGGTGATTACTGGGCGCAATCTTATGGACGTAGTTTAGGATTATTAGAATCATCAGATGCTTCTTATGATTATGTGTTTAAATGGGATGGGCATAATCCATGTTGGCCAGGAAGAAGAACGGATTATCCAGCTACTTATCCTGGTGGATTAGTTCATCAAATCCATACAGATGGTCAGATTTGGGCAACTTCTCTTATGAGAATCTGGGACAGAATCGGACGTGAAAAAACAGACCGTGCGTTTTTAGAAGGATTGGCTATGACAAATTCAAGTACTAATCAGCAAAATGCTGCTATAGCAGTAAGACAAGCTGCTTTGGATATGGTTGGACAATTCGGGTTTACATGTGATGACATCATCGTGATGACTGAAGAATTTACAACTACCGGATACAATATGCCAGAATATGAGTGTGAAGAAATGAGTGTGAGCGACGTTCTAAACGGAAAAATTGCTCAAGTATATCCAAATCCTACAACGGATCGATTGAACATCATGATGGATTTCAAAAAACCTGAAACGGTTATGGTCTATGACATGGTTGGTAAAAAAGTCGTAGAATCCCAAATCGGAACAAACAAAAGTTATATTAACATCGGACATTTACAGAAAGGAGTTTATGTGTTGATGATCAAAGGAACAAGCTTTACGCAAAAAATTGTGAAAGATTAACTATCATTCCTAGAAACTATCCAATCCGGTTCAGA
>CALLXZ010000507.1 GCA_937875605.1 uncultured Moheibacter sp. | reverse complement strand
GCATTAATTTGAATTCGAATTGAGAATTTTCATCAGCCAACGATTTCAGCAAAGCGTGTTTTGAACTACAACTTCCTTTCTTTTCTTTCAAAACCAACACGAAATCTTCCCGATTCGCATTTCTTCCGTAGGGTAAATTCCGGACATAATTCATTGCGTCAGAAAATCGATGAATCGAAAATTCTCGAAACAGTTTAGAAATGGGTAATTCTGCATTTAACTCAAAATCAATCATTTATTGAAATTAATTTAAATAATTGGAAATCAATCTAATTCTTCTTTTAAAAATTTTCCGGTAATACTTTTTGCGTTTTTCACGACTTCTTCCGGTGTCCCTTCGGCTATAATTTTCCCACCTTTTTCTCCTCCGTCAGGGCCTATATCGATGATGTGATCGGCTAATTTGATCACATCCAGATTATGTTCGATGATGATGACCGTATTTCCATAATTTACAATTTGGTTGATGACATCCATCAAAACTCTAATGTCTTCAAAATGCAGTCCGGTTGTGGGTTCATCCAGTATGTAAATCGTTTTTCCGGTTTGTTTTTTGCTGAGTTCGGAAGCGAGCTTTACACGTTGTGCTTCACCACCGGAAAGGGTAGTGGACTGCTGTCCCAGCGTGATGTACCCCAATCCTACATCTTGTAATGTTTTGACACTCCTGAAAATTTTCGGAATCGGTTCAAAGAATTCTACGGCTTCATTTACAGTCATGTCCAGCACATCGGAAATGGACTTTCCTTTGTAGCGAACTTCTAATGTCTCACGGTTAAATCGTTTTCCATGACAGGTTTCGCACGGAACATAAACATCGGGCAAAAAGTTCATTTCGATTACTTTTAATCCGGCTCCTTCGCAAGTTTCGCATCGTCCTCCTTTTACGTTAAACGAAAAACGACCGGGTTTGTATCCACGGATTTTGGATTCAGGAAGTTGGGTAAAGAGATTTCGGATATCCGAAAAAAGATTAGTATAAGTTGCCGGATTGGAACGTGGAGTCCTTCCGATGGGCGATTGATCCACTTC
>CALLXZ010000506.1 GCA_937875605.1 uncultured Moheibacter sp. | reverse complement strand
TCAAAACAATTACAAATTCTCTTCAGGTCAAACTGTATCAGGAATTTATGTTTTAATCATCACTACGCCTGAAGGTAAAATAGCTCAAAGAGTAGTTATAAAATAAATTGATATGAATTTTAAGAAAAACAACTTCATAAAAATTTCTTGTGTGTTTTTCATCGCGCTGCTGCAAATTTCATGCAGCAGCGATGATGATTCAATGGAGCAAATTTATTTACCTGAAATTCAAAGTCTTGAAGTAGGAGTAAATCATAACCTGACCGCATACATAGGTTCCGATTTACATATCGATGCAGAAGTTTTTGCTGAAAATTTAATAAAATCAATTGATGTCAGCATTTCAAATGAAAATCAATCCTGGATTTTGGAGAAAAATTATCCGGAATTTTCCGGTCAGCGAAATGCGCATTTTCACAAACATATTGACATTGATTCAGATGCAGCGCCGGGAATTTACAGATTTACATTTACAGTGTCTGACCAGCTTGGAAATGAAACTGCGCAGGAAATGAATATTGAATTAAAATTAATTGAAGATGAAATTCCTCCTGTTTTAAATATTATCAATTCTCCCGAAAATGGACAAATTTTTTCTATGGGTGAAACCATTCAATTGTCTGGAAATGCTTCTGATAATAATTCATTGAATAAAATTTTGGTTGCATTGGTCAGGAACGAAGATAATATTCCGGATGAACAAGTTACATCGGAAAATGTGATTGTCATGGCAGAATTTTTGGATTTACAAGGAAATGATTTTTATGATTTCAACTCAGAAATTACGATTGGTGCACAAACTGATAATGCGATAAATCCGAAATCAATAGAATGGGAAAACGGCGGTTATTACATTTTGGTTGTTGCAGAAGATTTGAATGGAAATAAAACATTTTCAAATTATTACAATATTAATTTAAACCTATAATTTAAATTTAAAATTATGGAAACAAATAAAAAATTTGATGTAATTATAGTTGGTGGAAGTGTTGCCGGATTGTCAGCAGCGATGACATTGGGAAGGTCACTGAGAAAGGTTTTGGTCATAGATAGTGGAAAGCCTTGTAATCGTTTTACTCCGAATTCTCATAACTTTCTCACACAAGACGGAAGTACTCCGAAACAAATTTTAGAAACTGCAAAAGAACAAATTTCAAAATATGAAACAGTAGAATTTTATGATGGAGAAGTGGCTGATGTTGTGAAATTAGATAATAGATTTCAAGTTAAATTAAAAGCTGAAAATGAATTATTTGAATCCAAAAAAATAATTTTCGCAACGGGACTGAAAGACAACCTTCCCGATATAAAAGGTTTGAAAGAATGTTGGGGAATTTCGGCAATTCATTGCCCATATTGCCACGGTTATGAATTTAAACAAATGAAAACCGGAATTTTAGCCAATGGAGAAGCTGCGTTTCATTATGCTAAACTGGTCAGTAATTTGACTACAGAACTGACAATTTTCACCAACGGAAATTCAGAATTCACTGACGAACAATTAGAATACTTGCAACAAAAGAAAATTCAAATAATTGAAAATGAAATTATTGAAGTTGAAAGTGAAAATGGATTTATAAAAGGAATTTCTTTAAATGATAATCAATTTATTGAATTAAACGCTTTATATCTAAGACCCAATTCCGAGCAAAGCTGTAAAATCCCTGAATCGCTGGGTTGCAATCTCAATTCGCATGGTTTCATTGAAGTAGAAATTTCCCAAAGAACAAATATTGATGGAGTTTACGCCTGTGGAGATAATTCAAATATGTTTCGCTCTATTGCTTCTGCAACTGCCGCAGGAAATATGGCGGGTGCAAGTATAAATTTACATTTACAAGATTAATTCATCAAATAAATTTGTTAGTTTAATCTAACATTTTATATTTGCACAATGAAATTTATAAATATGCGTAAATACGTTTTTGTTTTTTTAGTGTTGTCGGGAGTTCAATTATTCTCTCAAATTGATAAAAAAAATGATTCAATTCATTTTGAAAATGATTTTAATGAGCTGGAAGGTGCGGT
>CALLXZ010000505.1 GCA_937875605.1 uncultured Moheibacter sp. | reverse complement strand
TAAAAAACGGCTTATTATTTAAGCCGTTTTTGTATTTCAATTTGCTACTAACTTACTTGTTTTACTCAATCTAACCTATTCTTTAGAATAGATTAAGACGTTTCTCAACTCCATTGGATTTTCAATCAAGTAGGCACTGGTTACATCTCCGGTAGTTACAACCAAAGTTCCATAATTCAATGTTTTTCCCAAAAGACTTTGATGCAGTTGCATTCCTTCCAGTTTAGTTAATGAAAGATCTGAAATTGTTTTTCCTAAAATTCCTGTAGAAAAAGACAAATGACGGTCAGTAACATAAATTTTTGTACTCCGGGTTCGAAGCAGTTTAATAATACCTTTTACAAAAAGAAAAGAAAGAAACAAGGCGATCATTCCTATAAATCCCAATATAAATTTGTATCCTAACAACAATATGTACAAAACACCCACAGAACCAAATATGATGTATAAAACAGGAACCACGTAAGAAATCCAATGGATTTTGGCTTCATATTTCGCAGGTTCGGAAGTTGTGTTAAAATCAGAGAGTAAGTTTTTCATTATCTTAAATGATTTACAAATAATTAGTTATAAACTTAATGAAATTTGATGCGAAAAACAAAGATAAAACCGATATAATTTGGTAGTTTTTAAAGATTTTTCATCCTTTATTTTGAATTATTCTTCAAAATTTGACTTCGGACGTTTAATGGTTTGCAGAATAATTTCTGAAGAAACCGCAGTATCGGAATGCAATTCATTTTGAAGAAATGGCAGTGCATTTTTTATGGAAGATTTCCAGTTCGTTATCGGTTTATCATAACCGTTTTTCCAACCGTTTTCAAGCCAGCTGTCATATTTTGCTTTGATGAGATTGTCTAACTCGGGAGTATAATTTTCCAATGTTTTTGCATACTCCGTAAATTCTTCCAAGGAAGGAATATTACCCGAAACAGAAATTAGTATCGGAACTTGATTTTTTTCAGAATTATCGGAAGACAAATTTTGATTTTGTGAAATTTCGCTTTTTTGTAATGATTTTCCGACAGGTTTCTTTTTTGTTGGAATTGTCTTTTGGCTTGAATCTCCTTTGTAGGTTTTAGGTTTTTCAAAAGCGGATAGTACAGGCGAATATTCCGAAAGAATTTTGTAATGTCCCGGAAGTCCGTTCTGTAATTGATACTGAATCATTCCTAAATTACCGAGTTTCTGGCGTAAAGTATTAATGGTAGGTCGGGTAATTTTCAGTTTTTTACAAATTTCAGTATCTGAAAGATTGAAACCACGTTCACTATTTTTTGTCCATAGTTCCAACAAAAAAAGATAAAAGGCAACCGTGACAGCTCCCAACGGTTCTTTTTCGTTGTATTTCCAAAACTGTTTGATTAATTCAGGATAACTCATTTTTTATGCGATGCCAGAAGCTGTAATGCTTTTTCTATATCGATAATAATAAGATTCCCGTTTTGAATAATGGCATCGTCTAATATACCGCTTGATTTTAATTCCGAAGCTTTCGAGCGGGAACAACCTAATATTTTGGCTAAACCTTTAAGTCCGTATTCATATTTTTTTTGGGTACGATTGGATTGCTGTAACGACAAAAATTCTTCAACAGTTAATTGAAACAACGGTTTTTTGGGATCGATATTCATATTATTTTCCGTTTTTAAAAGACTTTTATTTTTTTAGTTCATAATTGTTTTCGGCATCTTTATCAATCAAACCTTTTTCTCTCATAAATTTAATATAGCTTTTTGCCGTGCGATCTTTTACAGCCATCACACTTTGTAGTTTTTCACATAATCCAGCATACGTGTATCGCTTTTGTTGTGAAAATACATTTCGGGCAATGTTTGCCAGCTCCATCTCTTTGCGTTTCTCTTTTTCTTCTTTGGTTTTCTCTCCCACAAAAACGTGCATTCCTTTTTCTTTGTTCCAGGAAAACTGAATAAGCGGTACATCCAAAGGACTCCCATCTCTTACTTTTAATGCTTTGACAACAGAAATTTTTGGATCGTCATCTTTTTCAATAGATAAAATGGCTGCTGCTTTACGCTGAAGTTCACTCCCGAGATGCCCGCGAAGCTTTAGCCCGTTGGGTGTAAAATGAAGTACTCCTACAATACAGGTTTTGTAAATTCCTGCCATACGGTAGAGTTCGTCAATTAAGGCAACACTTTCGGCTTCATCGTTGGCACAACGTATTAAATCGGCTATTCCGTCGATTACCACCATATGAATCCCCAAAAACTGGTAGTGGAATTTATCCATACTCTGCAAAATTGCCTGCATCCGTTCTTTTCTTGACATACCTGCCAAACAGTAGGCTTTGAAATAATCCGGCATATTTTCTCTTCCCGATCGTTTCAAAATCCCTGAAATATTTTTATATAACTGGGTTTCGGACTGTTCTGTATCGTAAAGTAAAACAGCTTTACCCTCATTATTGGGAAGGATAGTGGTTCCTAAGGTGTCTATGTAGTCATCTTGCGATAATGTTCCTGCAATCAAACTTCCTACATAATTACTTTTTCCGGTACCTTCACCGCCTGTCAATCCCATTAAATTTCCCTGTGTTCCCAAAGGTACATCATTAATCGAAATCAACGTTTGTGATGCTATGGGAGGTTGGGAAAAGTCGATTTCACAAGGTTTTAAGATAGCCATAGTTTCGTTGTATAATTGGTCTAAAAATTCGATGAATAATTGGTTAAAATCATTTTTGGTATTTCCCATTCTGAAAAAATCGGAAATATCTTTCTCCTGTTTTGTACCCGAAAGTGGAAGAACCAAGCGGTTCACTCCGAAGCCTGATAATTGTTTCTGATGCCTGAGTGAAGCTTCCAATCCGGTTTTATCTACATCGTACAAAATCAGAATATGTTTGAAGCGGTAGGAAAGCTTTTTAATTAAATTTTCGGGTATCGAACTAGTTTCACTATTGAAACAAATAGCATAAAAACCTTTGGAAGCTAAGGATAACACATCTTTTTCTCCTCCGGTAATAAACAAGGTGTTTCCTTTGGCGGGCAATTGTTCCAATCCGAAACAATACGATTCAGGTAGATTTCCACCGTACAGAAAACGGATCTGGGAAAACGGACGGTAAATTTTCACATATTTTTTACCCAAATATCCAAACATAGGTTCTCTTTCTGAAGACTGCATCGTAAAAGGTTTAGAGTCTTTAGTTTCACTTGTAAATTCCTCTAACGAAACGACTTTGTATAATTTTAGAATTTCACGGGTAATGCCGAATTGCTTCCAAAAATCGATTTCTTTTAAGGTAAAGCTGCGTTCAAATAGAGAATAATGTTTGGGAATATGCGAGGGTTCTTTTGTACTGTTTTCTTTTCTAATTTCAGTTTTTAAGGGGTATTTTGTCCTTGGAAAAGTATTTCCGTTTTCCAGTCCCAATCCCATTTCTTCATTGATCTGTTTTAGTATTTCAGTAAAATCTTTCGTACAGTCTAAGTTTTTAATCTTTCCTACAATCGAGAAACAATCTCCGTCATAATCCGGATTTCCAAAATCCTTCAGTCGGTACATATTGCTTCTGCGGTCAAAGTAAATGTTGCAGGACGCCCTGGTATCGTTATAAAACGGGTTTTTAAAATTTCTACCTACACGCCAGGTTCCCGGCAAATAGTACTTAAAAATATCCAGTCCGCTATGAGTGCAATCCAACACTTTATTTTTGTCTAACATTCTTTTGGTGGTTTTGTATCAGTTCATCTAAGCATTCTTCGCTACTGCGGATTAAATTTTCTTTTAGCATCCGTCTAACTTCACTGATTTTGTAATAGTTTTTTCCTCTTATGCGGGAATAGCTGATTTTGTTATCACTGCGCAATCTTTGCAGTGTGCGGTCACTAATCTTCAAAAAGGTGCATACCTCATAGCTGTCTACCCAATTATCGTCATGATTATTATCTATGCTTTGTTGTGAAACAACATAATCGAAAATCGTCTCCATTTTGGACATCATATCTTTAAAAGCCTCTGATTCAATAGTGATTACTTCCATTAGATTTATTTTAACTCTTTAAATACAAAATTAAGTTTAAAGTATATAAGCTTTTCATTTTAGACAAGACAAAATCAGACAGAAAGAAGACAATGTATTATTATTCTAAAAATGAACTAAATACATTTTGTAAGATTAAAAAAAATGGAAATAGTATCCAATGGATTTTATACTGTTTTATATAAAATAATCTTTACTTAAAAAATTAAATTAAAATTTATTAGGGCAGGTGCAAAGGTGCAAGTATATATAAATACTTGCACCTTGCACCAGTCCCAAATACCAATAAATAAAGGGTTTGTGTTTTGAAAAAAATAATTAAATTTGCACTATGAGTGATTTGCAGACAAAAGGTGGACACTCAATAGGTCGAAACAGCGCAGAAAACGCTCTAAATCGTACCCCTTAATTAAAATTGCAAATACTAATCGCTGAATATTAGCTGATTATACTTTATTAAGTAATTTT
>CALLXZ010000504.1 GCA_937875605.1 uncultured Moheibacter sp. | reverse complement strand
ACCACGTCGCTCAATGCTGTGATAAATGTTCCATCTTTTGCACTATTGATTGCATGTTTTATTGCTTCAATTTCTTTTGGTATGATTTCGTAGGTGATATTTTTATTGGATTCCTGAATTCCTTCTAAAATCAACCCGATGATTTCTTCTTCCGTTCTTCCCCGCAAATGTTTTTCCTGACGGATGATGATATGGTCAAACATCCTTCCGGCAATCTTTCCGCATTCCTTTATATCTTCATCTCGTCTGTCACCGACTCCGGCGATGATTCCGATTTTATGTGGCGAATCGATATTTCCTAAGAAATCCTCAATTGCCAGATATCCTTTTGGATTATGAGCAAAATCAATCATTACTTGGAAATTCTTGAAATTAAAAATATTCAAACGACCCGGAGTTTGTGCTGCACTTGGGATAAAAGTTTGCAAAGACAAACTTAAATCTTCCGAATTAAATCCGGATAAATAACCTGCAAGCGTTGCAGCCAAAGCATTGGCGACCATGAATTTTGCTTTTCCGCCAACGGTTAAAGGAATTTGAGTTACACGCTCAATTCTGATTTTCCAATCTCCTTTTTTAATCGTTACATAACCATTTTCGTAAACCGCAACGATGTTTCCGGCTTTGGACAGAGATTGCACGTGGGGTTGATTTTCATCCAAACTGAAATACGCAATATTACAATCCAATTCTTTTGCAATTTTCTGACAATATTCATCATCTGCATTTAAAATAGCCCAACCATCACTTTTTATGCTTCTTGCAACAACTGATTTTACACGAGCCAAATCTTCCAGTGTATGAATGTCATTTAGTCCCAAATGATCTTCCTGAATATTGGTAATCACTCCAATGTCGCATCGGCTAAAACCCAATCCTGCACGGAGAATTCCACCACGAGCCGTTTCCAAAACGGCAAATTCAACAGTTGGATCTTTCAAAATATATTCGGCACTGAAAGGACCTGTCGTATCACCCTTTTCCAATAAATGGTTTTGGATGTAAATTCCGTCTGAAGTGGTAAACCCGACTCTGAATCCTTTGTTTTTTACCATGTGAGCGATCAGTCGGGTAGTGGTTGTTTTTCCGTTGGTTCCTGTTACCGCAATTATGGGAATTCTACTCGGTTTTCCCGGAGGATAAAGCATATCGATCACCGGAGCGGCAACGTTTCGAGGTAAACCTTCTGAGGGAGCTAAATGCATACGGAATCCCGGTGCGGCATTTACTTCCAGAATTACGCCTCCGTTTTGTTGCAAAGGTTGCGTAAGGTTTTCCGCCATAATATCGATTCCACAAATATCCAATCCTATAATGCGGGAAATTCGTTCTGCCAAGAAGATATTCTCCGGATGAATCATATCTGTTACATCGACCGAAGTTCCGCCCGTACTTAAATTCGCAGTTGATTTTAAATAAACGATTTCACCTTTTTTCGGAACTGATTCTTCAGTATAGCCTAATTTTTCCAATAAATCCAACGAATCACGGTCTATGTTAATTTCAGTCAATACATTTTCATGTCCATAACCACGTCTTGGATCTTGATTTTCTATATCGATTAATTCTCTGATAGTATGTTCGGAATCCCCAACTACATGAGCCGGAACCCGCTGTGCAGCCGCAACCATTTTATGGTTAATCACTAAAATCCGGAAATCATGTCCGGTAATAAATTTCTCTACGATGACACGTCGTCCGTATTGTTGCGCATGGACTAATCCTTCTTTTGCTTCTTCTAAGGTTTTTACATTTATGGAAGCTCCCTTTCCGTGATTTCCGCCCAATGGTTTGATGACGATCGGAAAACCGATTTTATCAATTGTATGGATTAAATCTTCTTCATCCACACAAATAGAACCTGAAGCCACCGGAACGGATGAATTCTGTAACATACGTTTTGTATCTTCTTTATCGCAGGCGATATCTACTGCAATATTACTGGTGTTACACGTAATAGTTGCCTGAAAACGCATTTGATTGACACCATATCCCAATTGCACCAAAGAATTAGTTCCTAAACGAATCCACGGAATGTCTCTCGCAACTGCTTCTTCTACGATACTTCCGGTACTCGGACCTAAACGGACACGTTCCCGTATTTCTCTCATTTTTTGGATATCAGCATCCAAATCATATTCGTTTCCTTCAATCAATGCTTCGACGATACGAACGGAAGATTCTGCTGCAAAAAGTCCGACATTTTCTTCCAGATAACTGAAAACGACATTATAAATTCCCGGTTCTTTGGTAACTCGCGTTCGCCCAAATCCGGTATCCATTCCGGCAAGCGTTTGAATTTCAAGAGCGATATGTTCAATTACGTGTCCCATCCAAGTTCCTTCATCGACTCGCATAAAAAATCCGCCACGAACTCCTTCTGAACATCTATGTTCGATCAGACTAGGTATCAAAGTCTCTAATCGTTCTCGAAATCCTTCGATTTTGTTAGTTGGTTTTTCTTCTAAATCTTCCAGATCCAATCGCATTTGGATTAGCTTTTTTCTCCGTACGCTCCAGATGTTAGGTCCTCTGAGAGCTTGTATTTTCAAAATCTTCATAAAGTAATTTTTTGTCCTCTGTTTAATGAATGTGTTAAGCTAAAATTAATTCTTTTTTTGAATTATCCTCAGGAAATTATTAAAATCTTGAAAAATTGTTATTATTTAGTATGAAAGGAATGTAAAGTCGTATTTAAAATTATAATTAGATTTGCCGAATGGAAATCAAAGGTAAACTTATCATAATCGGTGGTGCTGTTGACAAAGGCAGTTTCGCTGAGGTTAGTTTTGATGAAAACGTAGCCAACAACCTAAACTTTTTTGAAAAAGGAATTCTAAAAAGAATTATAAACGAATCCAAACACAAAGAAGATTCTCGTATAGAAGTTATTACGACCGCTTCCACAATTCCGTTGGAAGTAGGAGCCGAATATATAAAGGCATTTAATTATCTCGGCGCAAATAACGTGGATGTTTTACATATCCAAAAACGAGAAGAAGCTGTTCAGGAAGATATATTGAAAAGAGTGGAAGAAGCAGATGTAGTGATGTTTACCGGTGGTGACCAGCTTCGTCTTACTTCCATTTTAGGTGGAACGAGGTTTCATAAAATCTTATTGGAAAAATACCAGAATGAAGAATTTATTTATGCCGGAACTTCTGCGGGTGCTGCGGCATCTTCAGGTAGTATGATTTATCAGGGTGCAAGTAAAGAAGCTTTACTGAAAGGCGAAATAAAAATTACAAGCGGACTTGGATTTATAGACGATGTGATCGTCGATACACATTTTGTGCAAAGAGGTAGAATCGGGCGTTTGTTTCAAGCAGTTGTAACCAATCCTATGGTTTTGGGAATCGGTCTGGGAGAAGATACAGGACTTTTAATTACAGATGGAGTAAAGATGGAAGCAATCGGTTCGGGATTAGTGATTTTAGTAGACGGTAAACAAATTAAAAATACCAATTTGACTGACGTTTCACTTGGAGAACCTATTTCTATCAGTAACCTAATTGTTCATGTGATGAGCCAAGGAGATTTATATGATTTAAATACAGGTGAACTGGCGATTCATGGGGAATCGGTAAAAATTACAGATTAAATGAAAATCATCATTCACGGTGGATTTTTCTCAGAATCCCACACCAATCAGGAAACGAAATTAGCCAAACAAAATGCTTTAAGAGAAATTGCCCGAAAGGGATTTGAATTTCTGCAAAATCATTCGGCTTTGGAAAC
>CALLXZ010000503.1 GCA_937875605.1 uncultured Moheibacter sp. | reverse complement strand
CGAACAATTCAAGCGATTAAAGATGAAGGAATGAAAGCGGGAGTTGCGCTCAATCCTCATACGCCGGTTCATGTTTTGGAGGACATCATCCGCGATATAGATTTACTTTTGATTATGAGCGTAAATCCTGGATTTGGCGGACAAAAATTCATTCAGCATACCTATGAAAAATTAACGCAGGCAAGTGAATTGATCGAGCGAAAAAATGCCGATGTTTTAATTGAAATAGACGGTGGGGTTTCGCCCGGAAATGCAGCGCAGTTAGCTCAACTGGGAGCTGATGTTTTGGTAGCAGGAAGCGCTGTATTCAATGCTGCTAATCCGGTTGAAACGATCCGAGAAATGGTAAACCGCTAGAATATTTTTTATATTCCTCTTTAGAATTTATTTTCTTCTGAATTAAGATTGGTGTAAAAATGTTTTTTGATTCTTTTTTTCAAAATACTTTTTTATTTAAATTTTTATTCTAAATTTGCGGCACCTACTAAAATAATCTTTTTTATGAAAACCCTATTTTCAACAGTGTTGTCGCTGTTTTACATTTCCATATACGCTCAAGTTGGAATTGACACAGACTCTCCAAGAGCCGGTTCAGCAATGGATGTTAACGGATCCATGAAATCTTCAAGCATCCTTTTATCAGAAATTCTTCCACCCATCACAGCAACTGAACGGGAATCATTCATTTATTTGGTACAGGATCAAACCACTGGCGCAATCGAAAGCCTAGACTTATCTGCGTCCGGAACGGGTGGGATCTCATCTATACTTACCTACCAATTAGCCAATGTAAACGGTGACTGGGTACTTAATTTTGATACTAAAATCAGTTCAAGCGACTATGCATTAGTTATTCTTTCTGCTTGGTTTGATCAGGATTTAGAAGGAAACAATCCTGCCCCGCCCGTCGCAAGAACCAAAGAAGAAAACGGAACTTGGCGATTGGAGGCAGATTATTCTGCCGTCTCTTCTGACGCAAATGGAACCTGGAACATTTCCTGTGTAGTATTTCCAAAAACCTACGCCAAAATTTTCCCTTTACAAACGGTAAACATGAACGAAAACTCAACTGCCGTTGCAGCCACTCCGATAGTGAGCTATTAAAAATTCGAATATTTACTTACACCACTAACTAATAAATTTTATTATGAATACTAAGCCAATATTTTGGGTGTTTTTTATATCCTGTCTATCAGTAAATGCTCAAGTTGGAATCGGGATTTCAAATCCTTCCAATATGTTAGAAGTAGATGGCGGTGATGTTTATGTGACTGATAAATTTTACATCAACGATCTTCCCGCTTATGATGGCAACACTTACGGACCTGATAAATTCCGCATTGTAGCTATTGATTCAGAAAGCCAAGTTCACGGCTCTGAGGTAGATGGCCGATTTATGGAATTTGTTGGAAATCAAGAAATCATGCCCATTATCCTCCAGCCTTACAGCATATCAAACCTGAGTGCTGACAATTTGAACGACTTAAACCTTAACATTTCCACTTCAAAGTATGTAATTGCTCTTTCCAATTTCGAAGCAGTTCCTGTCGATGGGGCACTCGGAATCTATCGAAAAAGTGTTTCAGGATCTGATTATGTATATGATAATTTCGTTATTCGAACTTTTGAAAGTGGAGGAAATTGGCATGTAGAAATCAGAGCGCGAGAAGCTAATCCGCAAGCCGGATCGTACCAATACAATTTTGACATTATATTATTCCCAAAACGATTTTTTCGAAATTTAGGAAACATAAATTACAATTTAGGTGGCGTCAATACCGGGGCAGCCGCTGCACCCCCAACCGGAATATAATAACTAAACTAACTATCACTAACACTATCACTAAAATGAAAAATCTACTATCTAGCATTTTCATGCTAATAAGTTTTGCATTAATTGGTCAAGTCGGAATTGGACTTCCCACCAATCAATCACCCACTGAAACACTCGAAGTAAACGGTGTTTTTCAAATACACGAAGGCAATGAATTATTTTTGGAAAATCCAGGAGCTTATGATGGCGCGTCTGGAAACTCAATTTTGTTAGTTAAAAATACCGAAACGAATTCCTTAAATAAATTTGACCCTGCTGCGATGCCCTTCTCTGCGGTCACATTTGCCCCCTATCATTTTGATAATGTGAACCCACACGGACTTCATGACTATGATACTAAGATTGATGCAAGTAAGTTTTATGTAACAGTAGGAGGATTTTTTGTTCTTACGGAAGATGGCGGAACATCTATCTATGTGGATGGAAATGACAGTCATTTTCCATTATATTCAGCAAGAGCTTTTGTCCAAGGTGGAACTTGGCATTTAAAATTTGATTTAAATAATAACAGAAAATTTGAGGACGTAGTAGATATTTACTTAAATGTATCCATTTACTATAAAAGTTTTCTCACCAAGACCAACAATATAATTAACGCCAATCTAGGAGGTGTATCCACCGGATCTACCCCGAAACCAGATGGTGCATTAGAATAAGAACTTAACTATCAATCTAAATAAACTTCAGAAAGCCATAACATTTAAGTTATGGCTTTCTATTTACCATTCTAAAAAATTCCAATGCTCTGATTTCAGAATAGGAATGATTTGAATTTTTCATTGGAAAGGCGCAATGCCCACCACTTAAAGGTGTTTCGAGATAAACAAACGAATGATTTTTTGCAAATTCGATCGGATAACAAGTATCTCCTAAAAATGGATCGTCCAGCGAATTGATAATCAAAACAGGTGTTTTAATCTCCTCCATGACAAATCCAGGGGAAGCACGTTCGTAATAATCTTCTCGTCCCGTAAATCCGTGCAAAGGCGCCGTAAAAAATTCATCGATCTCATCAAAAGTACGAATGGACTGAATCTGGCTCCAATCTAATAAATCCGGAAATTGTTCAGACTTTGATTTCAGTTTTTTTGAAATTTTCCGTGTAAAATTTTTCAGATAAACACGGTTAAATCCTTTTTTTAAACTTTCAGCACTTGATTTCAATTGAATAGGCGTGGAAACGGAAACGGCCGCTTTGACCCTTGGATCTATTTTCATGGTCCCCAGATAATTCATAATTTGTGCTCCACCCATGGAAAACCCGAGCAGACAAACTTCCTGAAAACCTTGTCCCAAAACAAAATCTATCATTTCTTTAAAATCTTCTACAACGCCGTGATGATAAAGCTTAGGCAATCGGTTCATTTCGCCACTACAACTTCGGTTGTTCCATGCAAAAACCGAAAAATCATTCTTCAGAAAAAAATCAGCACTTGTATTGTTGTAAGCACGTGTGGAAGCACCTTCCAGACCATGGCATAAAACAACCGCTCTGTCCGGATTTTTCAAAATAAAATCAATATCTATAAAATCACCATCACTCAATTCCAATCTCTTTCTTTGATAATTTGGCGATTTTGTTTTCTTAAATCTACCGATGTAAATCGTGGAAAAATGCGGATTTTTGTACAGAAAGGAGGGCGCTCGGTAGTTGGATTCTTCGATATAAGGCATTATAAAAATTTTACATCCGTTAAATATTCACTTCCAATTCCTTCGTTTATATGCGAAATGATTTTACTCTTTCCGTATTGCAATTCATTTTTCAATTCAGGAGAATTCATCTTCACAAATAAAACCCGGTTAGAAACATACATATTTTGTACATATTTCATGATTACACCTTTCATCATATCCGTAAAAAGTTCTTCCACCTGCATGGAAAGCAACTTATCTTCGATTCCCAAATCGGAAATTAAAGATTGAATGGCTTCGCCTAATGTCTGTTTATTATCTTTCCTCATAATCGGAAAATTTTACTTTCTGAATTAATTTTCTGTACGATGCTTTCCGTTCTTTCCGGATGCGTATCAGAAATAAAAATCTGCCCGAAACGATCTTCGTTCACCAATTTCACCAATTGTTCCACACGCATTTCATCCAATTTATCGAAAATATCATCCAATAATAAAAGCGGCGTAATTTCCAGATTCTTTTTGATTAATTCCAATTGTGCCAATTTCATTGAGATCAAATAGGATTTTTGCTGTCCCTGCGAACCAAACTTTTTCACCGGATAATTCATGATTTCCAAACTCAAATCATCTTTATGAATTCCTTGTGTGGTGTATTGCGCACTTCGGTCTTTTCCTAAATTTTCACGCAATAATTCACCAAACGAATTTTGGGATAATTGGGATTCGTACCGAATGTTGACACTTTCATTTCCTTGTGAAAGCACTTGGTAATATTCTCTGAAAATTGGTAAGAATTCCTGAATAAATTTCTGACGTTCTTGAAAGATATACGTTCCGCATTCGACCAATTCTTCATCGTAGATTTCAAGGGAAACTTTATCAAAAGTTTGATTTTGAAAAAAATATTTAAGCAAAGAATTTCGTTGAACCAAAACCCGGTTATATCGAATCAAATTTTGAAGATATTCTTTATTGGACTGCGAAATAATGTTGTCGATGAATTTCCTCCTTACCTCACTTCCTTCTTTGATTAAATCCAAATCATACGGAGAAATCATCACGACCGGAAACAGTCCGATGTGATCGGAAATACGATCATAAACTTTTGCATTTCGTTTAAAAATCTTTGATTTTCCGGTTTGAACACC
>CALLXZ010000502.1 GCA_937875605.1 uncultured Moheibacter sp. | reverse complement strand
GAATCAACGGAAAAGACATCAATCTCTCCGAAATGTACATCGTAAGCAATACGTATCCCGACAAAGCCTATAATTATGTGTATCGTCAGGGAAAAGCCCAATTCTCTGAAGGTGGATTGGCACATGATGTCATCAATGCGGTACGAAAAGGCGGTATCGTTCCACAAGATTCTTTTACCGGATTTGTCGAAGATACCGACAAATATGACCATTCGGTCATGGTAGAGAAACTGACCGGATATGTAGAAAATCTAACCAAACATCCCAAAGCTTACATGAAAGAAAATTGGATGGAAGGTTTTGATGCGATTTTAGCCGAATATCTGGGTAAAAAACCCAAATCCTTTACGTACGAAGGAAAAACCTATACACCTCAGCAGTTTACTGAATATTTAAAAATCAATCCGGATGATTATGTTTCCTTTTCTTCCTTTACGCACGTTCCTTATTACAAACCTTTTGTGTTGAGTATTCCCGATAATTTTTCCAATGGCTCTTTTTACAATTTACCTCTGGACGAATACATGCAATTGATGACCGATGCAATTCACAAAGGATTTACAATTTCTTTTAGCTCCGATGTGAGTGAATCCACTTTCAGCGCAAAAAACGGAATGGCTATTTTACCGTTGGAAGGACAAAAAGAAGATTATTTTAAAGTTCTTTTACCTGAAAAATGGGCATCTGCCGAAGACCGTCAGAAATCATTTGAGAATTATACCACTGTAGACGACCATTTGATGCAGATTACGGGAATCGTAAAAGACCAATTGGGCAATCAATATTTCGATGTGAAAAATTCCTGGGGAACGGAAAACCTTGCAAACGACGGTCATGTCTATATGTCATTTCCCTATATGCGTATGAAATCCATTGCTTTTCTTGTGCATAAAGACGCTTTGAGTAAAGAGTTGAAAAAGAAATTGGGAATTAACTAATTCTAAGGTTCATTTAGAAATAATCTAATGATTTCGGAATGAAAATTGATTTTTGAAAACAAATTCAAATCTAATTAATGGAAATTTTAGAAAAAGCATCAAAATCTTTACCTATAAAAGGCTATTTGGACATGGAAATTCCGAAAGGAATTGATTTAATTGCCGAAATCAACAAACTTCGCAAAGAAAAAAATGCCATCATATTAGCACATTATTACCAAACCGGAGATATTCAGGATATTTCCGATTTTTTGGGCGATAGTTTACAGTTAGCACGTGCTGCGGCTAAGACGGATGCCGATATGATTGTGTTCTGTGGTGTTCATTTTATGGCGGAAGCTGCCAAAATTCTTAACCCAACCAAAAAAGTAGTTCTTCCGGATATTTTGGCAGGATGTTCTTTGGCGGACTCTTGTACAGGTGAAGGTTTACGTGCATTTCGTGAGCAACATCCGGGTTCGATTGTGGTAAGTTACATCAATTGTGATGCAGGTGTAAAAGCGGAAAGTGACATCATTGTAACTTCTTCTAATGCCGAACATATCATCAATGCTTTGCCGCCGGAACAGAAAATTATTTTTGCTCCCGATAAAAATTTAGGACGATATTTAAATCAGGTTACCGGACGAAAAATGATTCTTTGGGACGGTGCTTGTATGGTTCACGAAGCTTTTTCGCTCGAAAGAATTGCCCAGCAAATGGCGGAAAATCCAAATGCAAAACTGATTGCACATCCGGAATCAGAAGAACCGGTTTTACAAGTTGCTGATTTCAT
>CALLXZ010000501.1 GCA_937875605.1 uncultured Moheibacter sp. | reverse complement strand
TTTCCGATGAATTTCTGAAAAAAACCATTGATAATTTGATGATTCCAAAATTTAAGGAAGATAAATTTTACGATGGTGTAAAATCAGGTCTTGATGAAATAATCAAAAACTGGAAATAGATTTATCCTCAAAAAACTTCCTACATTCGCACTGAAAATAACCCATACAAATTTCAATGGAAGAAAGCCAACAAATCCCGTCGGTTTGGAAAAATAAAGAATTCGTTGCATTTATTTTCCTAAGGTTTTCGCTCATATTCGCTTTATTTATCCAAAGCACTTCGGTCGCATTTGAAATCTTCCGTTTGACCCAAAAAGAAATTTATTTGGGATTAATCGGATTATTTGAGTTTGCTCCTATCCTATTTACCGCTTTTTATGCCGGGCAATTAGTGGATAAATTAGACAAACGAAAGGTAATAACACGTTGTATTTCGACGTATATGCTTTCTTCTTTCGTCTTGTTATTGGTCAATTTTCCCGGAATCCAACAAAAATTAGGCATTACAGGATATTTATCGGTTTGTTATTTCGCTTTTTTCATATTAGGACTAACAAGGGCGTTTAGCGGCCCGGCAGTATTTTCATTATTGGCATTGGTTGTCCGAAAAGAAAATTATGAGAAAGCGATTCCGCTAAGCTCGTCGGCATTTATGATAGGGTCGGTTTTGGGACCGCTTGCGGGCGGATTGATTTTGGCAGCATTTGGAATAGAAGCTGCTTTGGGAACAGCTTTCGTATTTATGTGTATCTCAATGGTCATGATTTTACGAATCTCACCCAAACCTGCCGAAAAAGTGGAAACAGAAGAAACGGCGATGCAACGTATAAAAGAAGGTTTTAAATTCATTTGGGCTACACCCATTATTTTAGCAGTTCTGACTCTTGATATGTTTGCCGTTTTCTTTGGCGGAGCCGAATCTCTTCTTCCTGCCGTTACAAAAAAAGTACTGAATGCCGGGTCGGTAGAATTTGGCTGGTTGCGTTCTGCACACGGAATTGGTTCTTTGATCATGCTGTTTTTCCTTTCTTCGCTTCCTCTTTTAAAAAGCCGGGTCGGATTTAAATTATTGGGAAGTGTGGCAATGTTCGGTGTGTGTATAATCGTTTTCGGAATTTCCAAAAATGTGTATTTATCCTTTGGTATTTTATTGCTCGGAGGCGCATTTGATGCAGTTTCCATGATTATCCGTCAAAGCATTTTACAATACAAAACGCCCGAAAACCTGAAAGGCCGTGTTTCCTCTGTCAATAGTATTTTCGTGAGTAGTTCTAACGAATTGGGTGCATTTGAAAGTGGTGTTGCGGCGAGTCTGATAGGATTGGTTCCGGCAATTATTTTTGGAGGAACGATGACCATTCTTACTGTAATTGTAATTGCTCTTTCGATTAAAGCAATACGGAAAGTAAAATTGGAGTAATTTGTAGAGGAGATAGTTCGACAATCTTTATGATTATCAAAATAAAAAAATCATAAAATTATCCATTTAATCAGCTCAACCAAGCGTCCCAAGGAATTCTTGAAACAACACATGCCAAAGCCAATAATCCTAAAATTGCCGGAGCCATTTTAACGGTTTCTGTTTTCTTCAGTTTGGAATTGGCAACGGTGATCAAAACCACTGCGGCAAACATCATGAGCGGGTGTTCCATGGCATACAATCGGTTCAGGGGATCTTTCATTGTATTTTCCGTCCATTGTGCATAAGGAGAGACAAAATAAAGAATGACACCTATCACCAATTGAAGATGAAAAACCAGGGTAGTAAAGAAACTAATTTTGGTAATGAGATTGTTTCGTTGTTTTTTATTGATGGCATAGAAACCCACCAAAACAAAAAATAAAACGCCCATCAATAAAGTCAAATACGCCCAACCGCTATGAAAATGTTGTAAAATATTGTACATAATTTTTTGCTTTTTGCTATACAAAAATAGAAAAAGCCCCTCATAACTGAAGGGCTTATCTTATTTTATAATGAAACTAAATTAGAAATTGAACTGGATACCTGCATTATAGGTTCTTCCAAGTCCTAAGAAATAATCGTTTCCTTGTTTTCTCGCTATAAATGTCGTGTTGGTAACATTTTTCACGTTTCCTCTGAAACGGATGGATTGCTTTCCACCCAATTTATACTCGTACGTAATACCCGCATCTAAATTTGCAAATGGAGCCAAAGCTTCCGATTTAAACTCATAATTAGGATCTGCATTTTGATTTGCTGCAATGGTTCCGATGTTTGGATCTGCATACAAACTTGAGTAATAGTTAAAATCAGAGTCTACACTTAAAC
>CALLXZ010000500.1 GCA_937875605.1 uncultured Moheibacter sp. | reverse complement strand
GGGAGCCGGGAGATAGTACGATGTGTTCGATTCCGAATGCTTTAAAAATTTCGGCGATCAATTGTACATTCAGTTTTTTGGAAAATCGTTTCAAACCTCAATTGCTTGTTCGGTGACAAATGTAGGACGAATTTGTGAATTGGCTCAATTGGAATTTGTAGATTTGCGGCTGATAATCATAAAACCTAAACAATGATTGTAGGAAGCGGTTTAATTGGAAAAGCATTTCATCTGCATGATAGAGATGATGTGGTGTTTTTCGCTTCTGGTGTTTCCAATTCGTTGGAGACCGATAGTAATCAGTTTCAACGAGAAGAAAACCTCATTCGTAAAGTAATCGCTGAAAATTCTGAAAAGCTTTTTGTCTATTTCAGTACATGCAGTATTTATGATTCTTCCAAAAATGATAGCCAATACGTTCTCCATAAACTAAATATGGAACATATCATTTCAACTGAGACTTCTAACTATCTGATAGCGAGAGTTAGTAATGCAGTTGGAAAGGGTGGGAATCTCAATTTGCTGATGAATTATGTAAATCGTGCCATCGAAAACGAAGAAACCATCCACATTCATCGATCTGCAAAAAGAAATCTGATTGATGTTGAAGATGTAAAAAATATTGTACTTCATTTAATTGATTCGAAAAAAGAAAAGGGAATTTACAATGTTGCGTTTCTGCGAAACTTCAGCATAGAAGAAATTGTGGAAAGTTTTGAGTTGTTGAAAGGTAAAACTGCAGTAAAAGAATTTCAGGATAAAGGGGAAAGTTATTCGATAGATGTAAATGAAATTTCGGATTGTTTTTCAGCGGAAGAAAAGGATTACTATGTTCAAAAGCTGATCAGGAAATACTATAGTTGATGAAATTTACCAACTTACTCAAAAGGGTTACTTCTTCCGGAAAGTTTATTCCTTATATAGATGGACTTCGTTTTTTCGCCATCATGGCGGTAGTTATGAGTCATTTTAACACCTATTATGCAGATAGGGTTGGGGATTTACCGGAAATAATGAAACCCATAGTAAGCTTTATTTTTGGGAATAGTTATAGCGGTGTGATGCTGTTTTTTGGGATCAGCGGATTTATTTTGGGTATGCCTTTTATCAATCAATATGCCTACGGAGGAAAAAAGATTCAGCTTGGGCAGTATTTTAAACGAAGGATAACACGTTTGGAACCTCCTTACATCATCGTATTGACATTATTGTTTGTCGTTAATATTTTCTTTGCAGACAAAGGTGGATTTTCGGAGTTACTTCCTCATTATCTGGCTTCCTTATTTTATAGTCATAATATGATTTATGGTGGATTCCCGGTTTTGAATCCTGTTTTTTGGTCATTGGAAGTGGAGATTCAGTTTTACATCGTTGCGCCCTTATTTGCTTTGGTTTTCAAATTAAGTAAAGTTGGGAGAAGAATATTTCTGATAGGATTTCTGGTAATTTGGAAATTCATTATGTTGAGATATAATCCATTTGATTTTATTTCACTTTATGAATACATTCATTATTTCATAGCTGGATTTTTAGCGGCAGACCTTTATTTAGAGTATAAAGATAAAATTTCACCAAAAATTGTATTTGATATACTTTGTGTAACGGCTACGGTTCTGATGTGGAATGGAATACGGCCTTATGGCGCCGATTTGTTATATATCATTGTCATATTGACTTTGGCAGGTTCGACGGTTTATTATAAAAGATTTTTATCCATTCCGCTGGTTTACATCATTGGAGGAATGTGTTACACGATTTATATGCTTCATCAGCGTGTGATGTATCTCGCACTTGAGCGGTTTATGCAAGGAACCTTGATTTTTGAAAATGTGTATGCTGATTTTATTGTTCGACTTATTTTCGTCTTGACCGTTATCGGAATTGTGAGTGCTTTATTCTTTGTATTTGTGGAGAGACCAACCATGAAACGCGAATGGTGGAAATACCGAAATGTAAAGAAATTATTTTTTGAATAATTAAATGGAAAATATGGACAATCAACCTTTGGTATCAATAGTTACTACTTTTTATAATTCTGTGAAATTGGGTGATTTTGTCCATCGCGCGATGGATTGTTTGCTAAATCAAACCTATAAAAATATTGAATTTGTCTGTGTCAATGATGGTTCCCAAGACGAAACCTTGGTACAACTCAAAGCTTATGCAGATAAAGATTCCAGGATTATAATAGTGGACAAAGAAAACGAAGGCGTAGCACAATATGCAAAAGCGGCCGGACAAAATGTAGCAAAAGGAGATTGGGTTATGTTGTTTGATCATGATGATTTGATTTCTTATGATGGAATTGAACTTGCCGTCAAAACAGCTCAGGCGCATCCAGAACTAGATGCTGTCACTTTTATGCAGGAAGTTTTGTATGCAGACGGAACAATTCGTTCGTATTATAATCTTGATGTGGTTTCAAAAGAGAAGTTAAGTTACGAATTCAGAAAATTATCAGGCGAAGAAGTTTTTCAAAAAACAGTTGGACGTTATGCCGTTCATTTTCGAGGAATTATAAAAGCGGATAAGTTCAAAACGGTAAGTTTTCGTTATCCTGAAAAATTGGTAAATGGTGACGAAATCGTTGAACGTTTTATTTTTAAAAATGTAGATTTTATGGGAAGTTGTCCCGCCATCTACAAACATTTTATTTATACAAACTCCTCCGCAAAATCCTATTCCTTAAAGAAAATTGACATTGTCCGAACCGATGTGATTTTACGTGAATTATTTAAAAAAGAAGGCGTTTATAAGGCACGGAAAGATATATTTGAATTTGCGGCTTTTAAAACACTCATCGACGGTGTCAAAATTTATCAGCATTTAAAGATTTCAACCGATGAAGAATCCAAACAGAAGTATCTTCATTTTTTAAAAGAGGGTTACGCTCAGTTGGATAGAAAATCAATTCTGAATCAATTAAATGGCGTCCAAAAAATATACAATTCTTTGATTTTAAGTGACTTTTCTCTGATGATGAATTTCTATAAATTCAAAAAATAGTCAACCAAATCGGCGAATAAATAATTTTACGCCAAGCGAATTTGGGAGATTTTGGAAGAAGGATAATTTTTTCGTTTTCCAATCAAAAGAATTCCCAATATAATCACCCAAACTCAACTGAGGAAGTAATTTCATCCGAGCATAATTCTCTTTCATATACTCCACATCGCCTCTCAATGCTTTCCATTGCATAATCAAAACCATTTCTTTAAACTGAACCATTTTTTTTAAGATCAATTTTTGAATAGTTTGATTGGACTCCTGATAGGTTTTCGCAAAATATTCGAGGATGGTTTGATAGTTTTCGAAATTACGTTTGGTGCGGTTAAAAATGGTGGATTCACCATGTAAAAAATAGATATAAGTAACTTCTTTCAGAAAAGCGATTTTTTCTAATTTAAATGCACAGTGAAACGACCATAATTCGTCCTGTGAAAAAAGTCCTTTTACAAATCGAAGATTATTTTTCATGACCCAATCTCGTTTGTAGAGTTTATTGGGAGCAATAATCGGCCATTGTTTCTCAAAAAATTGATTTAAAATTATTTCATTTCCAGTAAAAGAAGAAGCTTTTGTACGAATGGGAAATAACATTTTTTCTTCATTGTCTTTGGAATCCAAACAAATCGTTTCACCCAATGTGATATCGGAATTTTCTTTTTCGGATACCTGAACTAATTTTTCGATACAATACGGCGTGATATAGTCATCACTGTCCAACATATAAATGTATTTTCCAGCCGAATTTTCAATTCCCTTGTTTCGAACAACAGATAAACCTTCATTCGTTTCATTGTGAATCAAACGATAATTCAAATCCGGATTTTCCTTGAAAAAACCTTCAATTATTTCGATGCTGTTATCGGGCGTTGCATCATTTATTAGAATAATTTCTAAATTTTTATACGTTTGATTTTTGACCGATTCCAAACAACGGTAAACGTATTTTTCACATTTGAAGACCGGAATATTTATCGAAACAAGAGGTTGAGACATGGTAGAGGAAATTATCAGACTTTAAAAAATTCTCTGTACCAATCCACAAATTGATCTATTCCCTGTTCGATTGTTGTTTCCGGTTTGTAGCCCAAATCACGAATTAAATCCGAAACATCGGCATACGTAGAAGGAACATCACCCGCTTGGATGGGCAACATATTTTTTTCTGCTGTTTTACCTATTTTCTTTTCTAATGCTGAAATAAAGTCCATCAATTTAACCGGATTATTATTTCCGATGTTGTAAATTTTGTAAGGAGCAGACGAAACAGAAGCATCATCTGAATTGGCATCCCAATTTGGATTTTCTTTAGGGGGATTATCGTTTACACGGATGATTCCTTCGACTATGTCGTCCACATAGGTAAAGTCGCGTTGCATTTCCCCGAAATTAAAAACATCAATGGGTCTGTTTTCCAAAATGGCTTTTGTAAAAAGAAACAACGCCATATCCGGTCTTCCCCAAGGTCCATACACAGTAAAGAATCTTAATCCCGTAGTGGGAACTTTAAAAAGATGACTGTAGGTGTGTGCTATCAGTTCATTTGCTTTTTTACTCGCAGCATAGAGACTGATAGGGTGATCTACGTTGTCTTTTGTGGAAAAAGGTTGTTTTTCATTTAGACCATACACACTGGAACTGCTGGCATAGGTCAAATGCTCAATGTGATGATGACGACAGCATTCTAAAATATTCATAAAACCGATGATATTCGCATCCATATAAGCATCAGGATTTGTCAATGAATACCGAACACCTGCTTGTGCTGCCAAATTGACTACACGGTCAAATTTCTGTTCCGAAAAAAGTATATCCAGATTGGATTTGTCTTCTAAATTAAGTTGGATGAATTGATAATTCGGATAAACGGAACTTTGAATCAATTGATTATATTGAATTTTATCTTGTTCAATTCCGGTATTTTGAAGTCGTCCGTATTTCACTCGGATATCATAATAGTCGTTAATGGAATCCAATCCAATTATTTCATCTCCTCTTTCCAATAATTTTTTGGCAAGATGAAATCCGATAAATCCGGCGGTTCCTGTGATAAGAATTTTCATCTGTTGTATATTTTATTAATTGTCATCCCGAAACTTTATATAATTCCCACCCAAATTTTTGGAGTATAAATAAATCCGTTTTCAGGTCTTTTATAGGTTAAAATTGCATTGAGAATACAAGGAAAATATTAGATTATTTTTTCAAAATAATACCCGCGTATTTTCCGTCAAATTCTATAATAGTAGGTGTATGATTATTTTGTTTACAATAATCCATAAAGGCCGCATTATCACCTATATCATCACTCATCAGAAAACCTCCATTTCGTACTTTTCCCCAAAGAAGCGGATAAGCCCACATACGTCCGTTGTAGGATTTGTCACTGTCATAATGGATAAAATCAAATTCGTCTTGTTCTCTGAAAATTTTTGGCAACGATTCTCTGTCCGCAAATCGGAACAATTTCCAATTCGATTTGAGATTTTCCGGAACGACGCATCCCACATAAACATCATTGTCCTTTCCTAAATAGGGCATATCGGAACTAAAAAGCGTTCCGTTTCTTTTAGAAATTGAAAGCAACGCAGCCAATGAAGACCAGCCATAAGCGACTCCGGTTTCCAATGCATTTTTTGCTTGCGTATGTTCACAAAGATTATAAATCAAATCAAGAGCGCCAGCACCACCCATTTTTACAGGTGTAGACGCTTCGATTTTTTGAGCATTTACTAGAATTTCCGGAAATAGGTCATTTAAACTTGCGGTTTCAGTGTTTCCGTTTAATTGTTTTATGTATTGATCTTGACTGATGGCTAAGTTGGCGCACCACATTTCAGCTTCCATTTTTCCTTTGGTGGCGGATTTTCTTTGGAAGATATTTTTGAAGATTTTACGAAATAATTCAGGGTACAAATGAGGTCTTACTAAATAAGCAAAAAATATTTTTGAAACCTCAGTTACTTTATTCATTAGGGTTTGGTTTTAAGGTGCAAAAGTAATAACATCTAAAGAAAAAAAAAATTATATTTGCAAAGCCAACCAAGAATTCTAAGCAGATGTTCACTTCTTTTTTGAATAAATTCGTTCATAAAATTCTCACTTGGGATAAGGGACATATCGTTTTGAAAAAAAACAGTTCCGGTTTTAAGTCAGGAAGAAATTGCAGATTTTTATTTCATGACCAGACCCAATATTCATTCGGTCGGGATTTTGATTTTCGGGATTTTGTAAATATTCGCGTAGGAAAAGGAGCAACTTTGAAAATAGGCGACCGTTTTTTCATGAATAATTTTTGTTCCGTTAATTGTCTTCATTCCATAGAAATAGGTAAAAACGTTCTTTTTGGTGAGGGCGTGAAAGTCTATGATCACAACCACGAATACGCAACAGTAGAAGGAAATCTTCAGGTGGAAAGAAATAAATTTTCAGTGGGAGAAGTAAAAATCGGAGATAACTGTTGGTTGGGTACAAACGTGGTTGTTTTAAAAGGCGTGACCATAGGTGAAAACACCATCATAGGAGCAGGATGTGTTATTTATAAAGATGTACCTGCTAATTCAATAGTTGTTAAACAACAAAATCTTACCCTAAAAGAAAGTCAATGAAAAAAATTATATATAACCCGAAAACCAAATGGGATCAGTCGAGAGTCTTTACGAGGACTACAAATTTAATCCGGAATAAATAATTGCTATGTTTTCTTTATTGATTGCCCACTACAACAATTTTGACTATTTTAAAGATTGCTATTCCAGTATTTTAAATCAGACGGTAAAGGATTTTGAGGTTATCATAGTGGATGATTGTTCTACGGATAATTCGTTCGAACAAATTCAGGATTGGGTTAAAAATGATTCGCGTTTTCATTTGTTTCGAAACGATCAGAATAAAGGAGTTGGTTTTACCAAAAGACGATGCGCAGAACTAGCGAAAGGAGATTTTTGTGGATTTATAGATCCTGATGACGCTTTGTCAGAAGATGCAATCGAACAAAGTGTAATAAAATACAAACATCCGGATGTCGTGGCAACTCATTCCCAATTCTATTTATGTGATTCGGGTTTAAATGTTTTGAAAGTTTATCCTAACACTCGTAAGGTCAAAAATTCAAATACTCATTTTTTTAATATTAATTTTGAAGTAAATCATTTCTTCACTTTTCGTAGAAATATGTATGAAAAATCAGGAGGAATAAATGCTGAACTAACTTCTGCCGTCGATCAGGATCTTTATCTAAAAATGTATGATTTAGGCAAATTAGCTTACATAAGTAAACCTCTTTATTTATACAGACTCCATGAAAAGGGAGTTTCGCAGGAAAAATCAAAAAAGGGAAAATTAAATAATAATTGGAATTTGGTTTTAAAAAATACATTGGAGAGGCGAGGAATGAACCAAGTTTTTGGTGACGAAGTGAAAGCAATTGAAAATTTACCAAAATTCATTTTTAAAAAAGAAAATACTTTTTTAAAGCGATTATTGAGAAAAATCAAATGAAAAAGTCCACAGATAAAATAAAAATATTATTTCGTTTACGTTCTCTGGAAATGGGTGGCGTGCAAAGAGTGGTGCTGGATTTATTACGAAATTTACCCAAAGATAAATTTGAAATTACACTTTTATTAAATCTAGATCAAGGAGAGCTTCGCACAGAAATACCTAAAGATATTCGCCTCATTACCCTTGCAAAAGGAAAAGAAGACTTCAGTAAAAATCCTATTTTATATAAAATTCAACTGATTTTCAGGTGGTTAAAATTGAGGTTTTACGAACAGTTTCCAAAGATTTTGTATGCAAATAAAGTAAATGAAAGCTACGATCTAGAAATTGCGCCCGGCTATATTGAATTTGAATCCGTATTAAATTCGCCTAATAAAAATTCACGAAAAATAGGCTGGTTTCATACAGATGTTAGCTATGATAAAGATTTAAATCGTGTGATGAAGAGAATTGAACTCATGAAAAAGTTTGATTGGATGATCTTTGGTTCTGAACAAACACGCCAAGTGATCGAAGATCTTTATAAGGTCAATTATCCGAAGAGTTCAGTTATCTATAACGTGATCAATATCGAAGAAACACAATCAAAAGCCCAATTGTTCAATGTGAATTATGAGATCCGACCTGTATTTTCATCGGTTGGACGATTACATTCGCGCAAAGGATATGAAGTTTTGATGCGCGTTCATAAACGTTTATGGGAAGAGGGATTTACCCATTCAATCGCCGTAGTAGGTGGCGGAAATGAAATGGAAAATCTGAAAAACCAACGAAAAGAATTAGGTGTTGAAGATTCGTTTCTTTTATTGGATACCCAAAAAAATCCTTATCCCTATATGTCGGAAGCTGATTATTTCATTTTGCCTTCCCGTTCGGAATCCTATCCGTTAATCGTCGGTGAAGCAATGGTATTAGGAAAACCTATCATCTGCACAAACGTTGGTGGCGTGCCTGAAATGATTGATAATGAAGTGGATGGGCTATTGGTGAATTTTGATGAAGAAGAAATTTACGTTGCCATGAAACGATTTTTGACCGAACCGGAATTGGTAAAACGTCTGGAAACAGGAGTTGAAAATTCTCCGAAAAAATTTGATGCGCAGAAAATTTATGATGAAGTAATGAAAGTATTTGAAGATCAATATGATTTGACAAATGGATGATTTAAAATTGACCATATTAACACCAACTTATAACCGGGCACATACACTTCAACGAGCTTTTGATTCGTTGAAAAATCAAACATTTAAAAAGTTTTGTTGGATCATTTTGGATGATGGTTCTACGGATGATACTGAAGAGATTGTGAATTCTTTCATTTCAGAAAATAATTTTCCGATAGAATATTTTAAAAATGAGAATTCAAAAAAATTCTACACGGTTTTCAAGGGGATTGAAAAGGTAAAAACCGATTATTTTGCTATTTTGGATTCAGATGATGCGTATCCGGCAGATGCGTTGAAAATTTTGGTTGAGGTGGCTGATGAATTGGATAGAAGACAATTTATTTCTGTAATTGGTCATTCGGAAGATGAAAATGGAAAGATTTATGGGACGCAGTTTCCCGGTAATGGATTTGATGGATCCGTGTTGGAAATGCGTTATAAATATAAAATTCGGGGTGATAAAAACGGTTTGTTTATAACAGAACCTTACCTAAAATATCTTCGTGCGTTTGACTTCGAATTTTACAAAGGAAAATATGCTCCCCAAAAGATATTTTTTAGCATTTATGATGGAGATGGCATGAAAACCCGATTTATAAATCAAGTAATAAGAACGTATTATTTTGACGCGGACGATCAGGATTCCATGAGTAATGATCGAGTGAAACCCTCTTCTTACATTGGATTGCGGGATGGATATAGATCATTTTTGAATTCTTATGGTACCAAATTAGGGAGTTATCCAAAAGTTCTATTGACTAATTTGGTAGGATTTCAATCGTATTCCATTCTTACAAATCAATCGTTTGTAACAACTATTCATTCCATACAGCCCATGATGATTTGGATAGCAGGACTTTTACTTTATCCTTTGAGTTATGTTTATACGAAGTTGAAAAACAAATAGTTATAGAGATTTAAGATGAATGCAATAGAGAAAAAGGAAGTTTTGGTAATTTATAATTCGGTTGATTTTTTTGAACAAGAAATTAAAAATCGAGGATGGGAAATTTCAAAGCTTCAAAAAGAAGAAACTTTAGCATTCAGAATTATAAAAAAACTGATTGAAAAGATTACCATCGGTCAAAACTTTCTTTATGCAAACTGGAAACATCATTTAGAAAAATACAAAGTAATCGTATTGTTTGCGCCGGTGGACGAGAAAACCATTCAATACATTCAGGCGAAAAATCCGCAGATAAAAATTGTTTATTGGTATTGGAATCCGGCTTATCGCATCGGAAGACCTACCGAGACACATTATAATCTTACCGATTTATGGACATTTGATAAGTTTGATGCAGTCAATTATAAAATGAAATATAACAACACATTTTATTTTGATACCATCCAGACAAAACCCGTTCAGCTTAAGTATGATTTAGCATTCGTAGGCCGTAATAAACATCGGAAAGAACGACTTTTAGAGCTAAAAGAGTTTTTCATCAGCCAAAATTTAAAACCTTATTTTCATATTGTTCCCAATCGGAACGAAAAAAATCCTAATCATATAAAAGAACTTTCCTATTCTGAATATTTGGAAGTAGTGGCTCAATCCAAAGCGATTCTCGACATTATGCCTCCTAGTCAGGTTGGATTGACTCTTCGTCCGATGGAGTCGATTTTTCTCCGCAAAAAAATAATCAGTGATAATCCCCATCTCAAAAACGAACCTTTCTATAATCCAGCCAATGTTTTTATAATTGGAGAAGATAATTTCGAAGACCTTCCTCAATTTCTTGAAAGTCCCTACGAACCTATATCGGAAGAAATCTTAAAGCGCTACGAATTTGATAATTGGATGGAAAGAATTCTTCAAGACACCCAATTTACGTACGGTAAAGTTTGATTTTAAATCAAATTTTAGAATAAATCAATTCAATTTAAATTGTTTCAGAGCTTCTGTAAATTTAGTTTCCGCTTCTTTTGCATATTTTTCCGAACCGAATTGGTTCAAGTGATTTTCATCGTAATACATCACGGTGTCGTTAAAATAAGGAATATCTTTAAAAACTTTCGAGTCGGTTAAATCCAGAATCTGTGCATTTGGTAAGGATTTCAATTCTTTTTGCACATTTTGCGGAATCTCAGCCAAAAAGGTCATGAATTCTGCATTTTTGGATCGATTACGAAAAGCTCCACCGTTTACCCGAATTGGATTTTTATTCAAAGTCGGGAAATCGGAAAGAATTAAAAATCCTTTCTCAGGATACTGTCTGATGAGTTTTTCCAAAGCACTATTGAAATAAGGAAACTCCAATTTCCATGATTTAATTATGACGATGTAATCGTGTTTTTCAATCTCTTTTGCAGCAATGTCCGCAAGTTTTTTATATAGAAGGTAGTTGCTGTTTTCGACAAATTGTATTTCGTCAATCCCCGGAACCGGTGGATATGTATCGTTTGTAATGGTGGTAATACTGAAATTATTTCGGGAACCGATGTAATTCAAAAACGGTTTCATAACCAACCCATGGCTATCGCCCAACATCAAAATATTATTCTTCGCATTCACGTCACCCAATGTTTCAACCTTTTCAAAATATTTACCATGTGACTCAAATCCCATCACCGAAGATGAACTATAATAAGCGGGAGTGGTACCCAATTTTTCATTGACCGGTACAATCAATAAAACAAAGCCAGCTAAAACAGCCGTGATACCGACCGCTCCCATCCAGAAATATTTGTTCTTTTTTCTTCGCCAAAATTCTTCTACGAAATAATAAGAAAAACAAGAAAATAATAAAATTAATACGGTTAGAATAACTCCGTCTGCAAATGGAATTTCATATTGCGCATTTTTATACCGATAAAGAGCCATAAATGGCCAATGCCATAAGTAAATCGAATAAGACAATTTTCCGATGAATACAAATGATTTATGAGATAGAAATTTATTGATTTGGCTTTCGTAGGTAAGAAGAAGTAATCCCGTTCCTAGACAAGGAATCATAGCAGTAATTCCAGGAAATATGGTTTTTTCGCTATAAAGAAACAATGGAACTACTACCAATAAAATCCCAATTACACTTAAAATATTTTGCCATTTTAGTGAAATCTTATTTTTCTGTTGATAAAGCAGAATCAAAACACCGAGGAAGAATTCACCACTTCTTGCCGGAAGCGAATAATAGGTGGAAACGACTTGTTTTGCGTACACAATCTGCATTTGAGCATAGACCACAGAAGCAATTGTCAATAATACAATTACCCAAACCAATGCTTTTTTTCGGAAAATCCACAAAAGAATGGGAAGAATGAAATAAAACTGCATTTCAACTGCCAATGTCCACGTATGTAGTAAAGGGTTTTCACTGTTTTGAGCTCCAAAATAGGTATCCAGCGACGCAAAATAATTATTGGAATTAAACAAAACCGAATAGAAAAGTCCCTTCCTGAAAAACTTCACATCCTGATTGAAATAAATAAAAACAACCGCTATCGATACCGAAAATAGTAAAAAATAATAAGCAGGAAGAATTCGCTTAAAACGACTTTGATAAAAATTAATAAAGGAAAATTCTTTATTATTAATTTGTTTCAAAACAATGCCTGAAATTAGATAGCCTGAGAGGACAAAAAATATGTCAACCCCTAAAAAACCACCTGGCAATAGCGCATGATTCATGTGAAAAATAAATACAAAAATCACTGCCAATGCTCTAAGGCCTTGAATATCAAATCTAAACTGCATACTTATTTGGTTGGTTTCTGCCGCGTAAATATAAAAATTGTTTATGAACTAAAATAGATGATTCACTTCATAAAAAACTGCCTACTTTTAAATAGGCAGTTTATAAAAATAATATTTAAAAATTACTTTATTTTTTGATAATTCTGAAGGCTTTTGTTGTTTCATTCAAAGTCATTGAATAAATACCCGGCTTTAGACTTGATAAATCGGTCGAATTATTACCAAATTTTCCTGACTGAATATACCTTCCACTCATGTCGAAAATTTGGTAATGAAGTTCATTATTTTCTATGGATCTGATTTTTAATATATCTGTAACGGGGTTAGGATAAATAAATTCAGAATCAATTATTACCTGAGTGAATTTATTACCATCAATGACTTCCTCGTCAATGGTAGATTCATTTTTTTCTGAAGGAATTGTGCCAGAGTACCTTGGTTCATCCAATGCACAACGTACATTCATTCCGGCTTGTGGATAAAAACCTTCTCCAGATTTAACCATACCTTTTGTATTTCCAGAGTTAATACCAAGATACAAACCAATAGCAAAGCCATACTGAGAATCACCTAAAGAGGAAGTCCATACTCCAGATAAAGTATTTGGATTTGAAATTGTATTATTTCCTAGATAACCACGGATTCCAGTAGCTGGGAAATTGCCAACTTTATAAGAAGGATTATTAAATAACCATCCATATCCTGAAGCCCAGGCTCCTTCGTAATAATTTGAACCAATTTCGTATGGATTTAATTGAATTAAGTGTCTATTTTGTTCTAAACCACTTATGGACAATATTTTGTTTCTATACCAAGGAGAGGTTCCAATGGCTCCTGAAAAAATTGAACTTCCTAATTGAATAGTATTGGTATGAAGGAATGTAAAAGACACATCTGGAACTCTCCATCCGTTTGGACATGGGTCAAATGGAGATTTTTTATCTGCATGCCCCCATCTATTATCTCCTAAGTTTCTTTCATCAGCCATCCAATCTTTAATTTGAGTATAATTTTCAGGGCTACCTGTACCCGAATGGTACAAGAAACGTAAAGGATTTTTAATTGAATAGTCTAAACTTTGAAGAATTTTTTCATTTCTATTTGCTGAGGAAGAGGCTCCGTACGTTGAATATTCAGAAGTTAAGTTAGATAAATAATCAGCTGAATTTACGGTAGTCCCAAAAACAGAATTACCATTGATGTCCTTTCCTGTTTCCAAATAAATAAAATAGTTGCCACTTCCAACATTTAGAAAAGAAGGAATAGGATCTTTTCTTCCCCACTGAAAATGAAGTCCTCCGCTATTTTCAATTTGAGTTATTTCTGTTGAAGTAGGAGAGGTTGGATTTACTACATCAGGAAACATTTCTAAAGCACCTAAATTTCTATCCATAAAAGTAGTAGTTAGTGGGGCTACACCGCTTTTGGTAAAATTGACCAAATTTAAAGTTGGGATGGATTCTTCATTGGTATAGGTAACTGTATTGACAGTCGGATTGGTATTTGGTGCCCAAATATGCCAACTCCACATAACTACGTCATTTAAAGTTAATGAAACAACGGCATTTCCTTTAGGATTGTTTTCTCCAAATTCAACTTTTATATTTCCATTGTCTGGGTTGTTTATGGTTGTATTTTCTAAGGAAACCTTTTCAACTAAAGAAGTATTGCTAGTCCAAACAACTTTTGTTCCCAATGTTCCAGATGGCCATCCTCTATCCGTCAAATATTGATTATAGATAGCGAAGGCTTTTGAAATAGGAATCATGAGTTCTTGTTGATTGTCATCAATCAAATAACTATTCGGATTATCTAACCCAATCTTATAGTTTCTTTTTGAATTATCTGCCACTATATATTCAGTTGAAAAATCGGGAAGTAAACTTTCATTCGGATCAACAATGCACCTTACTGCTTGTGCTGTTTGGGTGATTTGAGTAGCAACACCGCTGGAGTGGTTGAAAGTATATAGCCCAAATTCTGACTCATCTATTCTTGCGTAATCCGATACAATCAACATGGAACGTCCACTGTTGTTAAAACTTGTAGCTGTCCATAAATTAGATTCGGAAAAAGGATCTTGAAAATAGGGTTTACCACTGTCATATTGTTCAAAACCTCCCGTTAATGGGTATCTTCCGATTGATCTGTTCGTAACTGCGCTAAAATCCACTCCTAAGCCTGGATAAATCTTCACACCATTAAGTCTTGTATTTGTAGTATTTGGATATATTGTTGCATCAGTTGCATCATCGTCTGATCCTGAATCTCTTCCCCAAGGAGAAAAAGCTGTTCGATAAACTTGTTGTCCATTGAAGGTTGGGACTCTCCATCCATTTGGACAAGGGTCGAAGGACGATTTTAATTGATAAGGCTTAAAGTTAGGACTGTTTGGATATAGACCACCAACGCCACCAGAGTAATTGTCAGACCAAAGGTCAAACATTTTATTTCTAGAAGGGTTTTCTGGGATAGGTCCTAGATGATTTGCAGATGAAAACCAATGTGATTGATTCGAAGTATAAATATAATTAAAAGGGTTTTCAACTGAATATTTAATATTACTGGCGATATCATTGAAAGGTCTTAGTATAGTGAAATTTTCCATGGACACCGTATTACTACTTTTCGAATGCTTATGTTTTACGATACCCACTTCCCCCTCAACTTCGTAGAAAGTATAGTCTTTGTAAACCAATGAAGGAAAAGGATCTTTTCTACCCCACTCGTACATAAGCCCACCTGATTTGTTCCACTCGTTCCCTAAAAAGCTGTTATGAGTAGCTCCTAAATTTCTATCCATAAAAGTTGGAGCAAAGAAATCTCCGTTTAGATTTTTATTATAAGGTTGTAAAGCCGTATTACTAGCACCAATTTCAGGACTATCAGTGACCCAAACATGCCAGCTCCATTTTACTTCTCCATTTACTTTGAATGCGACAACAGCATTTCCCTCTCCTTTAGATTTATCAACTAATACTTTTACTTTTGCATTATTGCCAGATCCAATTACTGGAAGATCAAACTCTTCCGTTGGAGTAGAAGGGTCAGACTTTATTAAGCCGGTGACATCCTGCCACATTATGGATGCAGATAAAATGCCTGTTTCAATTGCTTCAGCGAAATATCCATTAGAATTAGCCCACATATCGTAAGCTTTCTTCACGGGGATGTATAATCCATCATATTCATCTTGATACGGATCAAAGATGTAGCTATTTGGTGCATTGGTATAGTTGACATCATCTAGAATTTCTACAGTCATTGTAGTTATTTCAGCACATTGTCCTTCATCAGGAGTGAATGTATAAGTAGTTGTTATTTCGTTGTTCACTTCAGGGGACCAAATACCTGTAATTCCTTCATCGGAAATCGTAGGCAAAATGAAATTTTCTCCTGCATAAACGGGTTCTATCTGAGAAAAAATTGGAATAATCAATTCATCACATTCCGGGGAATATTCATAACATAATTGCTGAACCGGCGTAAGATACATATAAACAGGAGCATCTGTTACACTGGAAAGTTCAACAACTAAATTTGATGTAGAATAAGAACTGATGTTTGCTGTAACTTTATATGAAGGAACTCCATTGTGAGTCTCACTTACTAGATTAGAAAATAGTTGATTTGCTACTACAGCTCCGGCTGAATTATAAAGTTGAAGTCTTGCATTGGTATTATTCCACTCACTAACGGGAATATGAATAACATAATTTGCGTTATTTCTATTAATACAAATTCCACTTGTTTTATTGATGCAATTCTCTTGTAGGCTAAAGTCATTCCAATCATTTTGAGGTATAGCTTCTAAAGTATTTGAAACCGCAGCATCTAAAGGACTACTGACTTCAAAAGTTAAAGTTTTGTCAATATAATAACTTGCAACTCCCGGCTTAAGGTAATAATATTCCAATCCATTCATTGTGAGCTTCGTAAGGTTAGAAGTATTGAATGAGGGACTTCCAATTACTGGGCTGCCTGGTTGGTATATTTTTACATTTACTACACTTCCATTCCACTGAGTAACAGGAATTAAAATTTCGGCATATCCATGATGAAGACGAGTAAAACATACGTTTGCTTTTTCTACACATGTTTCATTTGTTCCGGCTGAAGACCATTCATTTTGAGGGATAGCAGGTAATGTATTTGAAACAGCTGCATCTAAAGGGCTGCTAACCTCAAAAGTGAGGGTTTGGTCAAGATAATTTGTGCTACCTGGCTTTAGGTAATAATACTCCAAACCATTCATCATAATTTTAGCAAGAGTAGATGTATTAAGTGATGTGTTTGTAATTACAGTACCGTTAGGTTGATATATCTTTACGTGAACAGCACTTCCATTCCATTGATTTACAGGGATTAAAATTTCAGTATAACCATGATGAAGACGAGTAAAACATACGTTTGCTTTTTCTACACAAGTTTCATTTGTACCGGCTGAAGACCACTCATTTTGCGGTATAGCGGGTAATGTATTTGAAACCGCTGCATCTAAAGGGCTGCTAACTTCAAAAGTGAGAGTTTGGTTAATATAATTTCCAATTGAGTTTTCGGTTTTAATATAATAATATTCCAACCCACTCATTATGATTTTGGTAAGATTTATAGTATTATAGATGGTATTTCCAATTACCGGGCTTGCTGGTTGGTATATTTTTACATTTACTACACTTCCATTCCACTGAGTAACAGGAAT